>JABGRF010000064.1 GCA_018648405.1 Candidatus Scalindua sp. | reverse complement strand
TTCTAATCATATTTGTAGTGCGTTCGGTATAAAGAGGTTCTCCGTCTTTTTTCTTACAAACAGACACAAAGTCTCTCCATATTCCATGTTTTTCCAGTATCTCCAGAAGCCGCCATCTATCTCCCGGGTCCACGTAGATATCTTTAACCTTTGTACCCACCATCTCCTCAGGAGAATTATGGCCAAACATTTCTGCACATGACTGATTTACCCATGTAAAGTTCCCTTCAACACCGGGTTCGCATTGATATACACCTTCTTTGAGTGAATCAAACATTTTTCTGTAGCGTTCCTCAGATTCAACAGTCTCCTTTGTCTTCTCATGCAGGGAGTTTGTCATAATATTGAAGGCAGTGGATAAGTCACCGATCTCATTATGACTTTCTATTTCAACTTTTTTAGTTAAGTCTCCTGAAGTTATCTCTTCAGCTACTTCTTTAAGTCGGATGATAGGATGGGCAAATCGTCTGCCAATTAAATAGGCCACCAGTAAGAATGGAAATGCAATTGCCAGTATCAACGCAAGTACAATGTGCTGAAGATTAAAAACGGGTCCATAGGCTTCAACTCTATCAATTTCAGTAATAACGCCCCAGTTGAACTCAGGTATCCAGTCCCAGACCCCCAATACAGGAATGCCACCATAGTCGTTGTAACCGACTGAATTAGAGCCGTCTTTGCCCGCAATACAATGCTTAGCACTCAGGGTTAATTTTCCTGTTTCCGGGTCTAACAACTTTACTTCCAAAGCACTTCTTCTGTGAACCACACCTGTTTTCTTTAAATGTTTATTAAACCTAGATTCTGTAAGCATGTATGCATTTCTGTTAACAAGATATGTTTCTCCGGTTTTTCCATATGCATAACTATGCATTAGATTACTAAGAATACCTACATGAATCCTTAATGCGACAACGCCAATTATGTTATCGTTCTCATCCTGCAGAGGTGATGCGACAAACATAGTTGGCACTCCCAATTCATTCTCATCAAACTCATTTATGAGCGAAACTTTTGATGGAAAGATATTTGATGCACAGGTTTTTCCATCAATTGCCTGTGTAAAAAAACTCATTTTAGAAACATCATTACCAACCTGTTCTTCAGATGTAGCAAGTATGATTGTTCCGTTATAGTCAGTTATAAATGCTCCCTTATAACCATACTCACTCACAAGTGTTTCCAGATAACTAACAGTATCTTTTCGCTCCATTTCATCTGCTGTAATTTTTGCGCTATGGATTACGTTAGAATTGCTTGCAACCACAATTACGTCTTTCATCCTTTCGCGCATCCAAGTCGTTACCAATTCAGCCTGCTTATGTCCAATGGCTTCAAGGTTGTCCATAATCACCGTCTTGAGATCAGATTGTATTATTGGGTATGCAAAAATCCTTAGTAATACGAAAGGAAGCATCGTGGCAAAAATCAGTAATACAATGACATGAGTTTTTATCGAAACATACATTAGCTCTTCTCCTCAAACCAAAAAATATTTTTATAAGGCTAAGGGTTGCACTTCAAACATGTTGTAATTTTCATTAAGTATGCAGAATTTACAACTTATGACTCTGAATGTCTAGCTTTTTTCTGACCTAACATGCACTTATGCACGTAAAATCTCAGGATTTTAACCCATTGTGCAATCACTGATTTATCTAATGAGTGTCTTTTCTTATTTGTAATTTACTGTTTTGCAAATACAAGTTGCATTTTATCGTTTATTGCCTTACCATTCTCCCTCTTGAAAATAATCATCTTTCATCCAGACGCTTTATTTCTCAATGAAACAAAAACTCCAAATCTGAACCCTAAAGATAATAATGCCATTAAGCCTCTTAAACGAAGAACAGTTAAACGCAGCTACTGCTGAATCCGGACGCAACATCGTTATTGCGTCTGCCGGAACAGGAAAAACGTCTACAATAGTTGGACGGATCGCACATCTTCTTAATTCAAATGTCGCACCGCAAGAAATTTTACTACTCACTTTTACCAACAAAGCAGCAACTGAAATGGTGGAAAGACTCACGCGCTTTTTTCCTAACGATGTTACCTCAAGAATAGAAGCCGGTACCTTTCACGCAATTTGTTACAAACTTCTGAAAAAGCATAATCCAGGCCTTCTGCTGAAACAGCAAACAGAACTTAAAACACTCTTTAGAAGCATTTATGAGAAACGTGAGTTTAAAAAACTTGCGTACAAGGTAGCTGAATACTCAGCAAATTATCTTTATGATGTCTATTCTTTTTATCAAAATACAGAACTGGAACTTGGCTTTGGAGACTGGATGAGTGAAAACTACCCTGAGCATGACTTCTTTTGTGATATATATGAAGATATATCTAATGAATATGAGTTGATGAAAGAGAGCTACGGCTACATTAATTTTAATGACCTGCTTATAAAAACAAGAAACCTCTTAAGCTCTGACATATTTGTAAACTTTAAAGAAGTATTGGTAGATGAGTATCAGGACACAAACTCCCTTCAAGGTTCACTGATAGACAAGATGGATCCCTCTTCACTGTTTTGTGTTGGTGATTACGACCAGAGTATTTTTGCATT
>JABGRF010000333.1 GCA_018648405.1 Candidatus Scalindua sp. | reverse complement strand
CCGAAGAAATACCGTGATAAACGAGACCTTTTCCTTCTTGTAACAAGAATCAAGCTCACCTGTTCCTCTTCTGCAACAGATAATGCTACATCCAAAAATGTACCCCTCTTGATAATTGATTTGTAATCAACGCCTTTGCTTTTCGCCGCTTCTTCGATCTCTAAGATCTTCTCTTTTCCCTGAACTGAGTATTCATCCAAAACCGCGTTATAAAGATTTTCGGTTGTTTTCCCCCCAATCCATCCTTCCTCAGTCAAGCTATCAAATATTTTCTGTGGTACCTCATTATCAACAACAAAAAGAATTATCAACTTTGCGTTTTCTTTACTCGCAATGTCAACCGCTTCTTTAACACACTTATCCGATTTCCTTGTAGTCGATAGTATTAATAGTATTTTATCCATAATTCACCAATGATTTGTTCCCACGCTCTGCGTGGGAACGAGTAAAGGGTTCGCGAAAAAATAACTTTACAGTCTGAGGCCCAGAAGAGGCCAGTAATAATAAGCGAAAAAATTGAAAAAAATCCATGAAACAATCTTCAGTATAAACCCGCCTTTAAATGCATTGTCGAGCGTAATGAAACCCGATGAATGCGCAATGGCAACTGCCGGAGTGCCCATAGGAAGAATAAATGCCAGGCCCGATGGAACAGTTACGGCTAATGTCATAATTATCGGGTTTATTGAAAAATCTATCGCAATCCCTATGGTTATTGGCATTAAGAGCGCAACTACAGCCGTATTGCTCATGGCTTCTGTCAAAAAAATTGCAAAAAGCGATATCACCATGATCAAGACAAATGGTGATTGGATTGCCCCTATATTAGATATATCTACCAACCAGCGTGTGGCACCGGTCTTACCCATTGCAAAGCCAAGGCAGATTGCACCGCCATACATAAGTATCAGCCCCCAGTTCACATCTTCCTCCACTTCCTTCCATCGTAACAGCTTAAATACAAATGCAATAACAACGGAGGCTAAAGCGATATTCGCAAGTCCGAATTTTTCACCGAAGCATATCCATGTAAAAATCGTTGCTACCATAAGAATTCCAATAGACAACTCTTTGCGTTTCATTTTTCCAATGCATGCAGTCCTGTTAACCAATAATTTTCGTGCCTTTTTTACATCTTTTATCTCCGCGGGAAAAAGAACGATCAACAACCAATACGTAACGGCCAGCATTGTTATAACTGCTGGTAGCGTTGCGAGCATCCATTTGAAAAAACCAATGGATTCACCGGTTGTATCCTGAAGCATTCCTATAGCCAAAGGGACCCTGGCACCACCTAAAAATGTAGCCACTCCTCCAATACTACATCCCCACGCCATACCCAAAAACAGAGACCTGCCATAACTGCTTTCACCCGGCTTTAACTCCAGACTCAAAGCAATGGCTGTAATAATAGGAAACATCATTGCGGCAACGGCATGCGCTGACATCCAAAACGAAGAAAATGCTGACAGTACAATAACCCCTAGAAGCAATATTTTAGGCGAATGGCCAAACCACTTCAGAAACATCAGCGCTATTCTATTGCTTAAACCTGTCCTGGTAACAGCAGAGGCCAGAATAAATGCTCCGAGAATAAAGAAAACTGCCTGATTACCAAAAAGAGAGTACGTTTTTTCTGCCGGCAAAACCCCCAACAGAGGGAAAAGGATAATTGCAAGCAGGCTTGTTATCATCAGTGGTATCACGTGGCTAACCCAGAAAATAATACAGAGTACAAATATAGCCAACGCTTTCTTACCGTCATCTGTAAGCCCTTCTGGTGCAGGAAGATAGACGATCAAGCCAAATATAAACGATGCAACTGACAAGATAATAAATCTATAGTTATTTTTTGTTTGAACAACATCCATTTGCTTTTCCGTAAATATATTACTTTGTTTTAAACTTAGTCAAGAATTAGAGAAAAATTTTTATTATATGTGGTACATCGTTCCTGCTTTTTGTTCTTTTTCCTGAGTAATAAGATCCTTTATTGTTACGTTTTCTATACTTGCCAACATTGCATCATACATTTTTTTCCATAAATCCTTTAATACACATGCATCTGCAATTGAACAGCTTGCAGAAAGAGACGATATTCTCTCGTTTACACAGTCAATTGGAGCCAGGGAGCCTTCAAACAGTTCTATTACTTCCCTGACACATATTTCGCCAGGATCTCTGGCAAGGCAATGGCCTCCTTTTGCCCCTCTGACACTGACGATTACGCCTCCGTTTTTCAATGTTAATAATATCCGCTCAACAAATGACTCGGGTATCGCCCTGGCACTCGCAATATCCCTGCTTAATACAAACCCCTTTTCATATCTTTGTCCTAGTTCCAAGAGCGCAAGTATCGCATATTCTGTTTTGCTGGAGAGCTTCATTTAAATAGTAGCCTAAAAAGGTTTTTACTAAGTTTTATTATTACTTATAGTTAGCAATAGCAGGCATTCTTGACTAAGTTTGCGACAAAGTCAAATTTTATTGTTTTAAAAAAAAATGTCAAACTAATTTTTCTGGAGATTTGCCCTTACCACTCCATTAATTCCCCAACAATCTCTTCTACAAGGTCCTTAATTGTTACTATTCC
>JABGRF010000369.1 GCA_018648405.1 Candidatus Scalindua sp. | reverse complement strand
CCATACCCCATAACCATGATTACCATAGCTATCGCCTTTCCGATATTTGTCTGTGGAGCTAAATCTCCATATCCCACTGTTGTAAGTGTTACAACTGCCCAGTAAATACTTTGCGGTATATTGGTGAAACCACTATCCGGTGATTCTACGATATACATTATAGAACCAAAGATAATAACAATTGTTACAACGGAAAACAGGAATACTGTGATCTTTCGTCGGCTTGATCGTAATGCATCTATAAGCAATTCAGATTCGCCAATATACTTAACAAGTTTGAGAACACGAAAGATCCGAAGTACTCTGAGAATTCGTACTACTACTAAAACATGGCTGGCTGGTAGAAAAATACTGATATAGGTCGGAGCGACAGCAAGCAGATCAACAATACCAAAAAAACTGTGCGCGTAGGCAACAGGCCTTTTACAACAGATCAATCTTAAGATATACTCAATAGAAAATATTATTGTGAAAAACCATTCTGCTATGTGCAGAATATTCCCATACTCTTGTTCTATAGAACCAACAGTGTTTAAAATTACCGTTATCACGCTCAAAACGATAATAACTATCACTGAAATATCAAACGATTTGCCTGCAACACTGTCCGCCTTGAATATAATTTCATACAAAGCCTCCCGCCATGTATCTCTCTTCTGTTCCACACTCTCATTAGGGTTGATACTCATTTTGTAAATACCTGCTTCAATTAATTACTCTTTTGCCTTTAGAGGTTCACTGTCAAATTTAATTCCGAGCCAGCCTGTTTTTATAAAATTACGAATATTCTGATGATCACTGCCTTCAGGGTGCTTCAAAACATCCTCACGATAATAGCCACCAAAACAGGCCAGCGTATCTTCCTGAGTCAAGCTATGAAGTCGTGCAAACAGAAAAATTTTACAAGATCCGGAGTTTTGCCCCGCCTCATTAACAAGATCGCCATTCTTGAATGATGTCGGGGTAAAATCATACAGTGAATCAATAATATCCATAGTTTCCTTAAATTCAATGCTCTCTGGATTGCTCTTCAGTTTTTGGAGAAATGATTCAAGTGTCATTAGTTCATATCCTTCCCTGAATAAATTGCATAGTATAAATATGGCAGTTAGCTTTAATCTGCGCAATAGTAGAACAATATAGCCACACAACACACGGAGTCTATCATATATCCGCATAGAAGTACAAGTGTCATATAGGCTTATTTATTAACTTTCACCTTAATATATCTGGTTTTAATTGATCTAATTTATCAATTATATTATGATGTCTGTCAGACATATAGCAATCATTGATACCATAAGGAGAGAAACAATGAAAAGCCATTCAAGCAGATTCTTAAAAATAGTTAATGATGCAAAGGAAGGAATTACAGAAACAAATGTACAGGAGGTCAACGATAGACGTGACCGTGGAGATGATTTCTATTTAGTAGATATTCGCGAGGAGAGTGAATGGGATAAAGGGCATATAACGAATGCCATCTACATTGGAAAAGGGGTTATAGAACGCGATATTGAAAAAAAGATTGATAACACAGACGCAGAAATTATATTATATTGCGGAGGGGGGTTCCGTTCCGCTTTAGCTGCTGATAACTTGCAGAAGATGGGTTATAGTAATGTAAGCTCTATGGACGGTGGATACAGTGGCTGGGTAAAGGCTGGTTATCCTACTGAAGCTTAAGCAGATGTTATTAAAGAAGCGCTTTCATCAACAGGTAAACGGCGTATGCTCCGGGGTCTATGTTCCCCACTCCTTTACCTTCAACATATCTGGCCCGGCCAGCATGTGCTTCCAGATTACGTGTGTTTTCAGCACCATCCTTAGCCGCTTGTACCAGACACTCCATCTCAACCGCATCGTCAGTACCCCTGTTTTTCAACACATCCAGAACAGGATATAATGCATCTAGAAATGTCCTGTCTCCTCTGGAACAACCACCTAACTCCTCTATCCCTGAGATTCCATTCTGCACCGCGTCTAACCATCTTCCTGAAGATTTCAAATCATTCCCATTGGTACTATCTGCATCTGTACTGAATGCGGCAGCAGCACGAATAATGAATACCGCATATAATGGCCCGCTCGTACCACCCACAGCGTCTGTTAAACATCTGGCAACTCTCCTGAAAGCGAGAGTCACATCATTCACACTAAAGAGTTCTATATTATTCAATATGGCGTTACAGGCGGTGGCTAATGTCTCACCGGCATCACCGTCTCCACACTCTCTATCTAAGCTATTAAGCGCCTCTCTCGCTTCAACCCCTGCATTACACATTCTCTTAATGATCCTCATGAACTCCTGATCAACACTATCATTAATGCTGTTGTCATGGTCAACACGATCCGTTGACATGGGAGGGTCTATGTATATAGAAGAGCGTGTAGATGAGTAGTCACTGTCTGGTTTCCAATTAGGTTTGAAAATGTCAGAACCACCAACATCAAGCAAATCCAGGAATATATCATCAACAACAGTCAGTAAGGTTAAAGATATGCCTCTCATATCAAGAGAGGTCATGTAAGTTCCACAATAGGCCCTTAACACCTCATATCCTTTCTCTTCCAGGTACAATATCGCCTTTCGGTGAACGACACCCATCTC
>JABGRF010000096.1 GCA_018648405.1 Candidatus Scalindua sp. | reverse complement strand
GTAATATAATCGATCCCATCCTCGCAATGACGCTTTATCGCGTCAATCATGCTTGTTGCCGTCATATCTCTGACAGAGTGTTTCTTCGTAACGGCATCAACTGCAGCTTCATAGATAGGCACACTACCAATAGTAATCGAACAATTTTCCATTATCTTCAATCTGACTTCTCGAAGATCTCCACCCGTACTTAGATCCATCACGGTATCCGCCTGTGCATCTTCAGCAGCACGAAGTTTTTCCAGCTCCTCTTCTACTCCATGATAGTCGGCTGACGTACCAATGTTTGCATTGACTTTGGTTCTGAGGTCTTTGCCGATACCACATATCTTCTTTATCGAATGTTTCTTATTGCATGGAATTACGGCCTTCCCTTCAGCCATATTTGCCCTTAAAGTCTCGACATCGCAGTCCTCAAGCTGTGCAACCCGCTCCATTTCGGGTGTTATTTTGTTTAACCGTGCCTGCTTTAACTGCGTCATTTATATATCTCCGTTTTTCTTTTTTCGTGATGTATCAATATATCAACAGGAAACTGCAAGTGCGTATAAACTCTCAACCTCTTCCTTGCTTAGCGGCCTGTATTTTCCAACCTTTAGACTATAGTGCATCTTCAAAGGGCCGATCATAACTCTTTTCAGTGAGATTACCGGATGTTCTATTTTAGCAAGTATACGTCTGATCTCCCTGTTCTTACCTTCCCTGAGCACAATCTCTATAGCACTGTGTTTGTATCTTCTTGAAATAATTTTAACTCTGGCAGGTGATGCCTTGCCTTCAGAAATCCAGACACCCCGTCTAAGTACCCGTATGGCCGGATCTGAGACTCTTCCTTTAACTACTGCCAGATATGTTTTCTCTATCCCGTATCTTGGATGAGAAAGCAGATTTGCCAGCTCACCATCATTCGTTATTATGATGAGCCCTTCACTATCTTTATCCAGCCGCCCTACGGTATAGACTCTCTGCTCTATGTGGTTTAATAGATCAATTGCCCTTGGATCCTTAGAGTGTGAAAGGTTTGTACAAACGTATCCTCTGGGTTTATTGAGAAGAAAGTATATCTTTTTCTGCTTCTTTATAGACTCGCCATCACAGAAGATTCTGTCCTTATCCGGGTCTACCATTTGACCCAGCTTTGTTACACGCTTACCACCAATTGACACACGTCCGGCTTCTATTAAGCTTTCACATTTACGCCTGGATCCCAGCCCTGCTTCTGCCAGAAATTTGTGGAGTCTTTCCATGATTTGTTATATAGAAAATAAAGGGGAATTCGCTCTATTCTAACTGCTTTTACTGAACCCTGGAACCGGGTCCTACGTCTTTATCTGTAGTAACCAATACTACATCATCTCCATCTCTTGCGGCAAGAAGCATACCGTTACTTTCCACACCTCTTAAAACAGCCGGGGTAAGATTATTGACAACAATGATTTTTTTGCCAACAAGCTCCTCCACACTGTAATGAGTCTTTATTCCTGCCACCAGTTGTTTCTCTCCATCACCTGCGTCAACCTTCAAAACCAGCAGTTTATCTGCATCCGGGTGTTCTTCAGCAGCGGTTATCACCGCAACCCGTAAGTCTATTTGAGAAAAATCTTGAATACTAATCGTCATATTAACCTCTCTATTTTGCCATAAAGATACACTTTTTATCTAATTTTCGATTCTAACAAATGTCTTTCTTGATTATCAAGCTAAAACTATAACGTCAATATTTAACCTCTAAAAGGCATAAACCGCTTGCTGCAACCGTATTTCCGGCCCTTGCCCTGATTCCGGATTTCACTATCTGCTTAAATTCTGTGATCTTCATCTTTCCCTTACCAACCTCAAGCAGAGTTCCAACAATTGACCTGACCATTTTGTACAGAAACCCGTCCGCCTCTACGGTAAACGTTAAATATTTACCATTCTCTTTAATCTCCATTTTCATTATAGTCCTTACACTACTGATAACATCTGACTTTGATTTGAATGCACTGAAATCGTGTTTGCCCATTAAGGCCTTCGATGCCCTCTGCATTTTATCAACATTTAAAGGAGTACTGTAGTGAAGACAATAATCCCTGCCGACCGCATCTCTGATTTCACTGTTTAAAATAGTGTAGCAGTAGGTCTTTGATTTCGCGCTATATCTGGAATGAAAATCTTCAGGAACTTTCTCTGCAGATTTTACTACGATATCCTTCGGAAGATAGGTGTTTATTGCCTGTACCAGATTATAGACAGGAATATCTGATTTCGTTTTGAAATTGGCAACCTGACCAACTGCATGAGTACCTGCATCGGTCCTGCCTGAACCTTGAAGAGTTGCCTCTTCATTAACAACTCTCTCAATCGCTTTGGTAAGCACTCCATGGATAGTAATTCCATTCTTCTGCTGCTGCCAGCCGACATAATTCGTACCATCATACTCTATAATTAGTTTTATGTTATTCACGAGAAGTTTCTAGAAGAGGTAAATCACCGTTAATTAAAGCAGAAAAAGCAGCACCGGTTAACGACGAATAAAGAGTTGGTAATTTACAAATTTATTGAAGATCTGTTTCAAGTGAACTAAAAAGGGGTGTTTGGTGGCGAAGCTACCCAGATAAGCCCAAAACTAGGTAA
>JABGRF010000144.1 GCA_018648405.1 Candidatus Scalindua sp. | reverse complement strand
TAAAATGGTGTTCGGCTTTGTCGAAGTCTCCCTCACGGAAATACTTTAGGCCTATTTCACTCTCCTTACCTGCCAGGGCTTCTTCTATACTGTGCAAGATGGAAATATCGTCTGGCGAATATTCGAGGGCTCTATTAAAATATAAAATCGCTTTGTCCCAGTTCTTTTGCCGAAGATACCCAAGGGCGGTATCAAGCTCTTTTTCTACGCGGGCAATACGAAGCCAATCAAGGACCTCCTGATCATTCGGACTATATTTAAGAGCCTCGTTGAAATACTTAATGGAATTATCGTACTCTTCATTTTTCAAATAGCCATGAGCTATTTCCATATTTTGGTCCCTAAGTGAAGGCGTAGGACCAATAACTGGTGGATCTTCGCTATAGCTATCGTCATCAACACCCCCACATGGAAAGTGACTGTCTGGCTGATTAGATTTGCACTCCGGACACCAGTATGAGTCATAATCTCTACACTCAACCTCGTAGCAAATACTAAAAGTAAAGGCTACCAGAAAAAGACAAAAGAAAGTAATCTGTGTTGAACGCTTAAATAGTTTCATGATTCATCTCACTTTATTAGGGTTTTTACAGAGTGTTCGCCTTCACTATCAGGTTAATTAACATCCGGCGATTTTTCCACTGAAGGAAGAAAGGTCTTTCCTATGTCTTTAAAGACAGGGTTCACTGGCTTTGTTATTCGTTCCTGTTGAGCCTTACCCGGGGCATTACTATCGCCACATCCGGATAATAGTAGAAGGGCAATCATTAAGGTAATTATTGAAACTACTCCCCCTCTTAAATGCTTTGATCGCTTTGATAATAACATGTCTCTCCTCCTTTTGGATAAGCCTTTTATATGAAAAGTACTTTCCGTCATTTGATAGATTATGTCAGTATGGCATGAATTTCAGTAACTTACAGAAATAGTGTAATTTATGATACTCCGGTTACTTCTATAATCAAGAAGAAAAATATGACAGATTTCATCTTATAACTCTATGTCAGGGAAGGCGATTGACCCTTTTCTCCAACCATGTAAGTTCACATGCATCTGCCATAATAAATCTCTCCTTTAATCAGTTATTGATGCGAAGATCTATTCAATTGCCTTTGCAAGCCTGACCAGACCAAGAAATTCATGCCTGTATCCGAATTTGTCATTGCCTACTGTTGATTCTGCCAGCTTAATAATGTCATCATAAGTGAATTGGTCTGTGTAGGTACCACCACGTAGAACCTGTCCAAATGCAGCAACGGAAGCTGCAAATCGAACGTCTGCCGGGACCTGATCAAGCTGAGCATATTCATTTACTTTACTTACGGATGTTGTAATCAATTCGCTCTTTTCTGAATCCGGTAGTTTATAACGGATCTTCAAAAATGCATACTCGCTATCACTTAATTCACTCCCAACCTCTTCCTTTTCTTTACTGTCATATCGAAGATCGTCAACCAGTCTGCCTTTACTGCCTACCGGTATAATCTCATAAATGGCCGTAACAGTGTGCCCGGAACCGATGTCCCCAGCGTCAACCTTGTCATTATTAAAGTCTTCGCGTTTTAACATACGAGACTCGTATCCTATCAGACGATACTCTGCAATCAGCTTCGGATTAAACTCAATCTGCAGTTTTACATCCCTGGCGATAGTGAACAGTGTGGAGCTGGCCTCTTCAACAAGTACCTTTCTTGCCTCATTAAGATTGTCTATATAAGAAGCGTTTCCATTACCGTTTTGTGCAAGTTTCTGCATCAGGGCATCATTGTAATTTCCCTGACCGAATCCGATGACTGACAAAAAGATACCGCTTTTTCTCTTTCTATCTATATAACTTTTTAATTCCTCATCATCATATATCCCTACATTAAAATCTCCGTCCGTTGCTAATATGATGCGATTCACACCATCTTTTTTGAAATTAGCCTCTGCCAGATCATATGCCTTTTGAATCCCTTCCCCACCTGCTGTCGAGCCACCTGCCTGCATTTGATCAATAGCGGCCAGTATCTTGCCTTTCTCTTTTACGCTTGTAGGCTCAAGAACGGTACCGGCAGCTCCGGCATAGACAACTATCGCAACCGTGTCCTCTTCATCCAGTGAATTGACAAGCAGACGGAATGAATTCCTTAAAAGAGGCAGCTTGTCCTGATCATCCATTGAGCCAGATACGTCTATTAAGAATACCAGATTGGACCCGGGTTTCTCTTCAGGAACGATATCGTACCCTTTGATCCCGATGTGAAGGAGTTTTGAGTCCGGGTTCCATGGCGTGGGGAATACGGCAACCGTGGGTTGGAATGGTCTTGCCCTGTCCTCCGGGACAACATAGTCATAATCAAAGTAATTGATCATCTCCTCTATCCGTACCGCATTTTCCTGCGGAAGTACTCCATAATTTATCTGTCGACGGGCAAACGCGTATGACGCGGTATCAACATCGATAGAAAATGTGGAAACAGGATTTTCTTTCACCTGCTTTACCGGATTTGTATCAATAGTATCGAATTGATCACGTCCGGTTTCCTGGTTTTCATATGAACGTAAATCTTCTTCAGTATACCCTTCTGAACTATATGAAGAGCCACCATGATTCATTGGCATCTCTGCAATCATACTATGAATGGA
>JABGRF010000065.1 GCA_018648405.1 Candidatus Scalindua sp. | reverse complement strand
GTATAAATAATTTCTATACAGATACGGATGATGAGATAAAAGCGGTACGAAAGGTTGTAGAAGATGCTGGGGCCCGTGTTGCTCTTTCCAAACATTGGGAAAAGGGTGGCGAAGGAGCCTTGGAACTTGCTGATGCTGTGATCGACGCATGTAGCGAAGAGAACGACTTTAAGTTCCTCTACGAGTTGGAGACTCCATTAAGAGAGCGTATAAATATGATTGCGACAGAGGTTTACGGTGCTGATGGAGTAGATTATGCTCCTGCCGCTCTGACAAAGATCAAGGCGATGGAAGCTGATCCGGAAGTCTCTAAGCTTGGAATATGTATGGCTAAGACGCATCTTTCACTTTCGGATAATCCAATGCTCAAGGGTGCTCCGAAGGATTGGAGATTGAATATTCAAGAGGTATTAACATTCAAAGGAGCTGGATTTGTAGTGCCATTTGCTGGAACTGTAAAAGTCATGCCAGGTACCTGCTCTGATCCTGCTTACAGACGTGTGGATGTGGATGTGGAGACCGGTAGAGTAAAGGGACTTTTCTAGGTTAAGACTGCTTAGGCATTGTTAATATAAGTAGTATTAGAAAGTTGTTAATAGTGAGGGGGCTATATTTTGTTGTATACGAAATATAGCCCTTCTTGCAAAATGGGCTTTAAGAGCCTTTATAAAAACAGGATATTATTTTAGTAGGAAGGGTTTATTTAGATCATGGAAATATATAGAAATAGATTTGCGGGAAGTATTTTGAAGTTATCAATAGTTGGTTTAATCTTTATTTTGTCTTGTGGGAAGGTAGAGGAGCCGGTAGTTGGAGATGGGTCTGTTCAATGGTACGTTAAGCTTGGATTTAAAGAAGATATGATGAAAATAAAGAGTGATACAACTCTTCTGACACGTAGAATGGGTGAAGGTGATTGGGCTGATGCGGTGGAGCTGTGCGATTCACTAGAGAAGTCCTTTGCCTCACTAAATCTTTCCAGTGATGAAATACCGGAAGAGTATTTTGAGCTTCAGCAGATGTTTAATGAAAGCCTGGCAAAGATTAAGAAAACATGTCAGGCGGAAGATTTTGGCACCTCTGATGATCGATTAAGAGCGTTGAAGCAGTCTTGTAGTTACTGTCACCGTATTCTACGTAAAGAACTTGACAGAATGAATATGGAAACGGATTTTGAGGTGGCAGTGGATAAGATATATAAAGACAAACCACCGGTAACGGTTAAATAGAGGGGAACCATGAAGGTATTGGTAACTGGCGGTGCAGGGTTTATTGCATCCAATCTTGTAGATGATCTGATTACTCAAGGACATGATGTCGTAATAATTGATAATCTGACTACTGGTAAAGAAGAAAATATTAATTCAAAGGCAACTTTCTATAAAGAAGATATAGGTAACACAGAGGGTCTGGAAAAAATATTTGCAGAAGAAAAACCCGATATTGTCAACCATCATGCTGCACAAGTTGACTTGAGGAGGTCTGTCGGGGATCCTTTATATGACGCACAGGTGAATATAATAGGATCCTTAAACCTGATAAACATATCAAGTAAGCATAATGTAAAGAGATTCATATATGCTTCTACCGGTGGTGCTGTGTATGGGGAGCCCGAGTATCTGCCGGTAGATGAAAAGCATATAGTAGACCCTCAATCGCAATATGGCGTTAGCAAACATACCGTTGAACATTATCTGTTTGTTTTCAGGCAGACTCATAACCTGTCTTATACCGTTTTGCGATATCCGAATGTTTACGGTCCCAGACAAGATCCTCATGGCGAAGCCGGTGTTGTTGCGATATTTACAGAACAGATGCTTGATGGTAAGCAATCGACGGTTTTTGGTGATGGAACAAAGACAAGGGACTATGTCTATGTCGGAGATTTGGTAAATGCAAATATGAGTGCCATGTTTAATGAAACAGACATGAGTGGAGAAATCTATAACCTTGGCTGGGGTAAAGAAATAAAGGATATAGAAGTATTCGAAGCTGTCAGGGATGCTTTAGGTCTCAGTGTGGAGCCGTTATTTGACGAGAAGCGTCCTGGAGAAATCGACCGAATCTGCTTAACCAATACTAAAGCAGCAAAAGGGCTGGATTGGAGCCCTCAAGTGGAATTTCAGGAAGGGATAAGACTGACAACTGAATTCTATAAGGAGAGAAGAACGCAGCTGTCCTGAAGTGATACTTTCCGATTCAAAATGTAAGCCGTTACCTCTTTGTCCACTGGAAGCCTGCTCTTGCACCCTTTCGGCCGTATTTTTTACGCTCTTTCATCCTGCTGTCTCTTGTCAAAAGGCTGGCGCCTCTTAAGCTTTCTGTAAGCAATTCATCTGCTTTTAAGAGTGCCTTGGAGATGCCTAACGAAATAGCTCCAGCCTGACCGGTTGAGCCTCCTCCATTGACATTTATGTAAACGTCGTACTGCCCTTCGGTATTTGTGGTCCTTAGTGGTAGTAGGGCTTCGTTTCTATCGCGATCTCTGCCAAAATATTCATTCAGCTCTCTCTTGTTTACGATAAACTTTCCGGTACCTTTTCTGATTCTGGCCCTTGCGACAGATGTTTTCCGTCTGCCGGTGCCCCATATGAATTTTGTTTCGTCAGTCATTTTGTTTCCTTATAATAATT
>JABGRF010000268.1 GCA_018648405.1 Candidatus Scalindua sp. | reverse complement strand
CGACTATCAACAGGATCAAGATAATGTCAAACCTGAACATAGCCGAGAAAAGGCTTCCTCAGGACGGCAGAATACGCCTCAAGGTAGGCGGCAAGGATATAGATCTCAGAGTATCTGTTATTCCTATGCTTTATGGGGAATGTATAGTTCTTCGTATATTAGACAAGTCAAGCATTTCCCTCGATCTGTCCAAGTTTGGCTTCAGCGAGAACGTTCTTAAAGACATCAGAAGGCTTATAAGGAAGCCTGAGGGGATGATATTGGCGACAGGCCCAACCGGCAGCGGTAAGACTACTACACTCTACGCTTCATTAAAAGAGATAATATCACCTACCTTAAAGATAATAACAGTTGAAGATCCTGTTGAGTACAGTCTTGAGGGTGTAAATCAGATACAGGTCAATAGCAAGGTAGGCCTGGACTTTGCATCCGGGCTTCGTTCAATACTAAGGCATGATCCTGATGTAATACTAGTAGGTGAAATCAGGGACAAAAGTACTGCCGGCATATCCATACAATCATCACTGACAGGCCATCTTGTTCTCTCAACACTCCATACTAACGATGCGGCCTCCGCCTTTAATCGTCTCCTGGATATGGGAATGGAAGATTACCTGGTTTCTACCTGCGTTATTGCAGTGCTGGCACAAAGACTGGTAAGAAAGCTCTGTGAATGCAAGGAGGAGTACAGCCTTGATAAAGAGTCAATGGCAAAGCTTGGTTTAGATAGTGACAAGCCATTGTACCGCCCGAACGGCTGCATAGAATGCAGCAATACAGGGTACAGGGGAAGAATTGCAATTTCTGAACTGCTCATAGTTAATGACAATATCAGGCAGATGATAGTCAACCGTGAACGCTCTAACGTCGTACAGCAGGAAGCCATGAAAAGCGGAATGAAGACACTCTGGCAGGACGGGCTTAACAGAGTCAGGGATGGACTCACCTCATTAAGTGAACTTGAAAGAGTAACAGATGATACATCAGTGAAAAATGTAACAAAAACAGAAGTGACTAATAACAAACCGAATGATGTCGATGATGACAGCACTATAGAAACTACTTCCGGTAATACTACAATAGATGAAGACACTGATGATAAAACAGAAAATAACGAGACAGCAGAGAAAGATGTTATTCAAAGCACTACCCCTTTTCATGAAGAACCACCACCTGAAGCTTCTTTTGAAGAACCGGTGATTGATGGTCTGCGTGATGCTGACACGGCACCGTCAGATAAGATAGTTGAAAACAGTGCTGAAGAACCACAGGCAGAAAAGGGATCTGATAGCGGATTTATTAGAAACCTGCAAAGTAATATCGGGGGATTATTTAAATCAGGCAAACAGACCGAAGCTGATAAATCCGACAGCAAAGAAATTTAGAATATATTAATTATACTAACGTAATGCTTGTAAGAGATAAAATAACACGTACATTTATATTCCTGTTCATCATACTCATCTCAACTCACTTCTGCTCTGCAGGCGAGTACAACAGGCTCCAGGAGATACGTTCCAATATTAACACAGGTATTGTCCTGTACAATGAGGGCCGTAAAAAAGAGGCACTTCCCTACCTGGAAGAGATCACAGACAGTGGAATTGTACTTCCTGATGTCTATTACGTATTGGGAGAGATTTACTACGAAGACAACGAACTGCAGAAAGCTATTGATAGCTGGGAGATTTCACAGAGCCAGTCACCGAAGGATGTAATCCGGACTAAAATTACAAAGGCAAAAAAAGAGCTCAAAGTTGATGAAAAACTCAGTAACAAGATCAGCTGCAACTTTGTTCTCAAATACGACCAGGATGATGCGTACTCGTCCGAACTGGTCCTCCACTCACTCGTAAACGCCTATAATGTGCTTGCATATGATTTTGGATGGTATGAGAACAGTGAGTTTACAGTTATACTCTATTCGAGTAAAGACTTTAGCGATATACTGAACGTCCCTTCCTGGGCAGCCGCTATATATGATGGCAAGATACGTATACCATTTCAGTACGCCTCTATGAATATCGATGAACTGGAATCGATAATTCGCCATGAACTGACACACGCTCTTATACATCATATGGCCGGTAATAATGTCCCCGCATGGCTGCATGAGGGAATAGCACAACATAAGGATGGTATTGATGACACGGCAGCGAAGGAGGTGTTGAGGAAAGCGGTTAACAGTAATACCCTGATACCTTTCAACCAGCTTAAGAGAGGTTTTGTTAATTTTAAGGAGGACAGTACAAAGGTGAAACTCGCATATGCGGAGAGCCTTAGCTTTATAGAGTACCTTATTAATAACTACGGCTTCTACACGATCATTGACATATTAAAGAATTTTAACAACTATACATCCCTTGACGAACTATTCATATCAGTGTATCGCATAAACCTGAACCTGTTAGAAAATGGCTGGATAGAACAGCTGATGCTAGAGTATCAGTAGGCAGTAACAGACTAGAAGCTAGAAACAAGAACGCAAAGTTAATTACAAAACAGAGTCAAATCTGATCCGGAATCTATTACTCAAGTAAGTACTCAAAACCAGAGATTCTGAAATAAATCCAGAATGACAATATTGTTACTTTGCTCATTCTCGGATGATCTGTGACTAACTAAACCCTCCTCATCAACTCTATATACCTACGCAAATGCCAATCTATGTCCTTTCGCTTCTGGTACTGTATCTCCAAATTCCTTGGCGGTTTTTATCCAAAGCTTCATTGCTGATTTCAGATTTGTCAAGGCTTTAGAATGCGTATCTCCATGCGCAATACACCCAGGTAATTCAGGTGCTTCCGCAATAAAAGCATTATCTTCTTTACTCCAGTAAATAATAACTTCATACTTATCCATTAGACTTAACTCCTAACTTATATTTTAAAATGATATTTCTAACTTGCCGAATCTGATAAGGTTTAACCTTATTCCCTTCTTTTTGCAAATTAATCTTTTCTAATATCCCTTCTTTCCGAAGTATATGGTGACTGCCGCTCACTCTTTTGTCAAAGCCTAATCCATTCATTAGGCTCAGCAAATCATGAAAGTTTATATTTGCATCTGATTGGCCATTCAATATTTGTATTAGTAGCTTTTCTTGTTTCCCCATAGTACCGATTATTTTCTGATCATATTTGCTCACCACGAAATATTATATAATCTCTATTGATCGTCATTATAAAGGCAAGTCTAAATATATACCAAGTCGAAAACAAGATAAGCACAACAATAAGTTAAGTCTGATCTATTACTAGAAAGAAACTTCGTTGATGCTGAATATGGCGCTTAGCATGGATATGACGACTATACCGATTGCACATCCCATTATCAGGATTAAGGCAGGCTCTACCAGAGATATCAGTCTCTTTATTCTCTGCTCTATGTCAGTATCCATTGTATCAGACACCTTCACTAGCATTTCGTCCAGTTTGCCAGTTTCCTCACCTACCTTGAGCAGGTGTTGAGCCATTCCAGGGAAAAATGCTTTTTCCCCTAACGGTGCGGTAAAACCTTTACCTGCTTTTATTTCAGGCTTAACGGACTCGATTTTGTCGGTCAGATACGTATTTGACATGACCCCCTTTGAAATATCTATAGAGGTTAGTAGAGAGACACCGTTTTCAAGCAAAGTACCTAACGTCCTGGAAAAACGGGATATTTCTATACGCCAAATGATATCACCTAGGATGGGGATACGAAGTTTCTTCCTGTCCACACTCGCCTGTACCCCTGGTCTTGTCTTTAACGATTTGAACAGATAGTATGCACCTATCATGACAATGAGCAGGATCCATCCATAACTTGTCAGAGCATTACAGAGTTTGATCAGTATCTGAGTGGAGAGTGGCAGGGCAATACCAACTTCGTCAAAGACTTTTGTAAATCTTGGCATCACTATCAAAACCAATGCACCAACCGACAGAATCCCTGACATGACCAGAAAAAGAGGATAGATAAGTGATGATGTTATTTCGGATTTAATCCTCTGGATTCTCTCCATGAAAGAGCCCAGTCTCTCCAGAACTTTTGGCAGTACTCCACTCTCTTCACCGGCACGAACCATATTCACATAAACACCGGTAAAAACGTCTGGAAACATCGCTAGTGTATCACCAAGTGATTTACCACCTTTTACCTCTTCCAGAATATCCAGTATCAGCCCTTTAAACTTTTTGTTATCCTGAGCATCCGAAAGGATCCTCAGGCTTTTGTCAAGAGAGACACCACTATCGAGCAGTATACCAAGCTCCTGGGTAAAAAAAACTGTAGCCTTCTTTAGAGATCTATTTGAGAAAAGCTTACCGGTTTTTTCACCACCGATCTCTTCGACTTTCAGAACAATGTGACCGGCCTTTTTCAGATAATCTAATAGCTCAGCCTTACTAACGGCGGCTCTCTTCCCTTCCAGAACTCCGCTGCCTCTGGTCATTACGCGATACTTAAACGTACTCATTGATCCTCATTTCTCACAGTCGGGACAGGAACGATCGTAACTCCAAATTACAAGAGAGGGAATCTGACAATCATCTCCTTGCCTTGCCAATCGAGCCTTAACCGGTCTGGCTCTATACTCGTAACCTTAAATCCCTCAAATGCATCTCCTTCCTCAACATATAACGTTCTCTCCTTACGAAAAGGAGACATTGGTATATTTACCAGGGCTTTCTTAATGTCTCTTGCTGTCACTATTACTATTCCGTGTAGAAGAATTTCTGACGGACCTCCAGTTGATAGATCTAGCTCTGGTTTTCCAATAACAGCCAGTTCAATTAAAGGTGGTTCTTGAGCATGCACAATGCTCTGTCCTATCTCGGAAACACTTATATTTTTAGATTCAATGTCAGAGAATATCTTGTCAATCTCTTCGGATGACTGCGGAGATCCAAAAGAAGGCATTGAGAGATATTCAGGTTCATTATACACAAGGTTAAGTGAGCTTTTATCAGTTATACCTGTAAGTGCTATTTTTTTAACTTCCGCATCACCCACGTCTGAGTTTTCCTTTGCAGGATGATCATCAATTACTTTAAATTTATATTCTAGTACTGTCACCGCGTCCTGTTCTTCTTTAGAAGTATCAACGTCATTAGATTCAATATCAGGAAATGTTTCAGCAATATCCTCTATCCCAACTGCTACAGAGGACTGCGTGTAATCAAAATCAGGCATTGAAAAGAGCTCAGGTTCTTTAAACACAAAATTAAGTTGCGCATCAGCATTTGCTACCTTGTCAGGTTCCACATCTAAACCTTCCTCGGCCTGAGCATCCTCAACAACCTTGAATTTGCAATCCATTTTTGTAAGGCCGCTCCGTTTACCTTTCCCGGATTTATTACCATCCCTGGATTTCTTTAATCCGGAATAGAGCATAACAACTATCTCCTCTCCATGCCAATCCAGCCTTATCTTATCCTTTTCAATGCTCGTAACCTTATATCCTTCTAACTCATCGCCCTCTTCAACATACATAGTTTTCTTTTTACTGACCCCTTTTAACGGGTTATTAATCAGAGCTTTTTTAAGGTTTCCGGCTATTATAACTCCGTGAAGAATAATTTTCTTCGGTTTACCAGCCAGCGCCTTCTTCTTTGCAAGCCCCTTCTTTGCCCTCTCTTTCTTCAGATCAGGTGCTTTTGGAATAACAGCCTTCACGACCCACTCTTTTCTCGTACGGGAGAACATATTTTTTTCATTTATAACACTAAAGATTTTATTATCCGCCACATCATCTTTCTCTGAATCTCCGTCTTGCGTCTCGCTATCCTGAGATTCGACATCATTGACAATTTCCATCTCCCGAGCTTCAATCATTTCAGAAAGATCAGACACCGTAATCACAGGTATTAAGTAATAGACTGAGACACTGGCAGCTGTCAGCATTATAACAAGGCCTAAGAGCGCCAGATTTGCAATATGCAATATACACCTTGTGCCATGAACGCTGTCTATGGAAGTATGCACATCAGCTTTATTGCGTTGAAAAAGTTTTTTTAAATTAGTTATCTTTTGTAGCATTATATTTTCAATCAGCTGCTAAAATAGAACATTTTCAGACCGGGTTTTCATTTACTACTTAATCAACTTTTTATATTGCTATCACCGGCTTGGAGACCAGCCGTCTTATCTGATTTCTTTGCCTCAAGCTTTGCTATAGCAAACAATTTAATTATAGCAGATACACCCTTCGTTGTAGTAAACCCGGTACTTTTAATCTTAAGATCATCTACAAATATCAGTTTTTGATTATTATATTCAATATTATAAAGAAACTTTTGGAGTTTCTTTATCTTATCTATCTCTTTTATTTCTACCCTGGCATAGACAAGCAGTAACGGAGGCTCATCATTCAGGATTTCGACATTTTGTGCAGAGCTTCTTGATATTATAAGCCCACTCTTCCTTGCAACACCCTTGACAAAATCCTGTAGTTGTGCCTGAGCCAAATCCTCTGTTTTAGATTTAATAAATTTAGTATCCAGGGAGCTGTATGTATCTTTTAATTCGAGCAACTGCTTCTCATACAATTCTCTCTTACTGATTACACTGTTATATTTTACAAATAGGCTCTTTTTTAATGCCAACTCTTCATTCAGATTTCCGGAAGAACTATTAAGAGGATTAAATGAAAGTTGATCGCATACTATGACTAAAAGCAAAACCACCGCAATGGATAAGAATATCAGGGTTCGCTTGTTGAGCTGCTGCATCATCTTCACTTTATACCCCCTTTAATCTTAAACTTCTCCTTGCCGGTCTTATCCTTTACAACAGAAGACGCAAAGCTTACACCGTCAAATCGGGGTGAGTATTCCAGTAGTGTCAGTACTTTCGCACCTGACACACCTACACCTTCTATCTCGAAACCATCTTTTTTAATTAATAACTGTTTTACCCATGTATCATCCGGAACTGCCTTTGTAAGCTCAGCAACCAGGTCGATCCGACGAGAATTCTTCTGCGCTAGTGCACTTATTTTTTCATTAACCTCTATAGCACTATCTATCTCCTCTTTCAAATTATTCGACATTACTACAGCGGGATGCAACTCCTTGAGCTTTGCATCAATAACATTTAAACTCTGTTCTTTTTTGTCCCTGAAAATTCCAGGTAGAATAAAGATGAAAGCAAGCAACAGAACCGAAAGTGCACCCATAAGCACAGGTGCCTGAATATTTTTTTTTGTTTTTACTTTTAATATATTAAATCTACCCAAACAATCTGACAGTCCGTTCAGTGCAACGCCAAGTGATTGCTTACTTACCTGCCAACATTCAACATTTGCATCAACATCACCCAACAAATCTTCCATTTCGCCATGTTCACATCCCGACAAGTTGATGTCTGCCGGAGAACATTCATCTATCTTGTCTCTTAACGAATCGCTGCTTCTCGCCAGTGATGTACTAACAAGTGTTTTGTTTATATATAAACTAAAGGTGTATCTGTCATCACACTTTTCAACTACTGCTGTTTTATTATCATTAACGAATGGAATATAAGAAAGGGGTGAAATGATCACCCGTTCAGGCTTGAGGTTTGAGGATTCAAGTTTTAATATAACATCATCCAACTCTTCTCTTTTTACAGCAAAGATAAATACCTTTTCACCGTACTCTTCGGAATTGGAAGGGTGTATGTCATAGTATACTTCGTCTTCAGGGAATAGGATAAAACTGTCCAGCTGGTATGAAATCGTCTCTTTCAGTTCCTTGATATTCGAACCCGGCAGCTCTATTTCTCTTACAATAGTCCGTTCTCTTGGCCATGATAATACAATATTCGTTGTCTGAAAACCGTAAGCATCTATTATCAGGTTAAGATCAAGTGAGTCCTTTAATAGAAAGTCATCGACTACAATATTTTCAGATCTGGCTTTAAGAAATTTCTGGGATGCTTTAGAAATTATCAGATCGTTTCCATGAATTGATAATCCAATGCTTTTTGGAAATAACATTTGTCTCAACTACCTCCATTGTCAGAAAATCTTATCAATTTGTCTGTCCTACTGATAGCTACCCATGAAGAAATTCAATTCAAATCATATTTAGCAAGGCCAGATAACAGATCAACGTAAACCGTAGCCTTTCTCTCATTACGACCAACAAAACCCACCTTCGGGCCTGAACCTCTTCCATTATTGTAGAACGTAAACTTCTTAATCTGTTTATTATCTTCTAATGAAGGGTCCAGTATTATGTCAGACGGTAATACAAATAGCTGGTCATCACTTCTTTGAAAAATGTTTTCCTCATAGTCGATAGAGACTGATATATTTTTATTCTCTAATATTGCCTCAAGATGTGTATTTCTCAAGAAAGTTACAACTTCAGAGACACCGTTCCTGAACTTTGCAGTTTCAATACCGGTTGAGATCCTGGGCACGGAGATAACAGCGCCAATAGTAATAATTGCGAGTACAATCAGTAATTCTATCAGTGTAAAGGCACTGGAATTACTCTTGTTATTTACCATTATTTCTCTATCTTTTTGAAAGACAAATACCCCTTACTCGTCCATATCCCGCCAAATACAAGATCCGTAGAGTGTATCTCCACCCAGCCATCTTTTAGTGCAGTATCCAGCTCCTCTGAAAGAGTGAGAGATTTCATCTCCTTAGCTTCCAATCTTACTACGACAGGCTCTATATATCTTTCGCTGTTTTCGTAAAACTGTATTTTAATATAATTTAACTCTTCAGTAGGGTTAATAACACTCAATTGCATATCACCTGAGAAATATGGAAGTATATAGTGAATCAGATCTCTTATGGCTACGTCTATCTGAGACGAGACTACCCCGTCAGTCACTGTGACCGTACTATTTCCCTGCTGCTTACCAAGTATATAAAAACTTACATATCCTGACTCATCTGAAACGGCATTACTTATATTAGCGGATGCAATCTGGCTGTCTTCCGGAATAATTTGAACCTTACGCCCTTCAATAGGATTTCCATCTTCGTCCAGTACCAATACGTTCACAGAGACAGTATCAGACACATCTAGCATTGTACTCATCGGAGAAACAACTATTTGATCTCCTCCGGTTGCCACGGAGGTATTACTGTCATCCTCTGCTATAGCAATGTTACAACAGAGTAGTACCAGGAAAAGCATATTATATATTGAAATTCGCATCGATATGTAATGTTTACAAATATAGTGTTTGCACATGCAAATGATAACACTGTTGATACTTAAGTCAAGATAAACTTGTAAGTAAAGGCCCCAGATCCATCGGGCATACATTATCGGCGATATTATGATCTAAGGAGTATAAATCATAATTTGAATCCAAGATTCTTATTCAGGGTAAGCAGCATATATTTTATACCCGCGATCATCTTTTCCCACAATCAACTTATAATCATATCCGTGATGTTCTCCTGAGTCACTTGATAGTTTCTGCATGCCGCCAGATCCATTGGAAAATGCACTTATTGTAATGTAGTCTGAATTTTCAAAAGTCAGATACTGTTTTATATCTTCATAACTGTCACCAATTACACCAAGTCCCCAGAAAAGCTCCTTTAACTCCTCTTGATCACTAATACTGCCGTTCTCCTCTATATAAAGAGAAAGTTCTTCAGCAATATCTTCAGACAGTCCGGGGATTGAACTGAGTACTTCCGTTGGTGCAATATTTACATTAACACTGATCTCCTTGTTACCGTAAACAGTAACAAAATCCTTTATTTTATCGAATATCCCAGGAGTTATCCCCTGCACCAGGGTCATCTCCTCAAGAGAGTAGAAGAGAGCATCCTTTGCCTTGTAAGGGTCAGACAATGATCCATAATATCCGTCCTCAGCGCCATTAACATGTGTAAAGTCATCTGCGTCTATCCAATCCAGTATAGAATCAGCAATAGTGTCAGCTTCAGAGGAATCAACATCTCTATTTTTGAGAAAGTTTACTAAGAACTCTCTATTCTTATTATTTAAGGCATTTACATTAATTTTTCCGTTTTCTGAAGAGAGGTATACATCACAATCCCTGTCTCCAATAGTGACAGAGTATGGATTCTTTCCAGGGCTCCACTTTTCATCAGTGTGCTCATCACTCTGTTCTGAGTCATTGTCCCGAATATCAATTCTTTCTCCAAGAGGTGCCGCTCCTCCTTCTGGAAGTGCGCCTGGAGCAACATCATCATCTGCTCCCTGCGCAGCTTTGTTATCTTTGGCATTAATGTTTGTCACATTACCGTCAATTGACATTTTGGCAAGAGCGTATAGAGATGCCCCCCTGGCGGCGTATGAATTCTTCAGCCGCTCTGTACCAATAGATTTAAGCGAGACAGCCATCTTTGTGTCTTTAGAAAAACTAAGTGCAACCATGCTGAGTATAGCAATTGCCCACAGTACAAAGATTAATACATAACCATTACTGGAGCTATCAATTCCTGCACTTGACCATCTCTTGTTAACACAACCTTTATGGCCTTTGGCAAACTGTTTGCCGTCCATTCATTCTCCCACTCGGAAACAGGCTTACTGGAAGCAGCATCTTTATCATCCTTTAGCCCAAGGTAATAAAATGACATCTGATCATATCCATTTACGATCTCCACAACGTCACTGTCACTAAGCATTAAGGCATATTGATCTTTAAACCTGTCAAGATCTTCACCCGGTACGAATCGTTTCTCCCTGTAATTCAGCCTGAGACTTCCACCATCATCTTCAATATAATAATTAGCCATCATCAACCCTAACCCATAACTTCTTTCAAGGGAGATGGGAGTAACAAAAACAATATTTCCTGCATCACCATTGAAAATTACCTCTTTATTAATTAACTCATGCCTCATTGAAGTTATCTGTTGGCGAAGAAAGGATAGTGCGCTGTCATCCCTGTGCCCCTCTTCAAGCCACTTACTACCTCTCTCCATCTGGAAGAATCCGGTTCTTACCGCGAAGGATACGAGCATGATCAAAGCAGTGCCTATAGAAATGGCTATTATAAGCTCTAATAAAGTGAAAGCACTGACATGAGACGGCTTCATTCTCTCTTCAGGAAAAGGTACAACTATGTCGGATTTGCATGGCCGTTTAGCTCTTAAGGTACCCACCCATGCAGCAGGTAACAGGTAACTGCGCATACTCATCGAAGACCTACGCTTGAAATGTCAAAACCATCAACAGTCACAGTATAGAAAAATACATCTCTCTTGTATCCACTGAAACCTTCAGCACTCTCTTCATCTAAACGCCAGTTAATATTCCTACCCTCAATCTTACCCTTTACTGTGTTCTTATTGTTATCCAGATCAAACCCTCCATCTATCAGCCCAAGGAATGACTGTTCAGTCTTTGTAACCGCAATTTCCAACCTTTCATTGTAGTCGTTTATCTTTCCTCTAAGCATAGCGGAATTACCCAATAATCTTACAAACATTGTTATTGATACCCCAACAATAACAAGAGCTACAATGACCTCAATGATGGTAAAACCACGGTCTCTTTGTTTCTGAGTAAACATCTTATTTCACTTCCTGGTACACGCTCATTGCGACAAGCCTGTCTTTAATGATAAATGTACCCACCAATGTTTATCTATCTATGTTTTTTTTGCATATTTTCTATTTGGTTTAATCTGCCCTTAAATTCCGTTGTCAATCTATCTGCATCATCATTAGTATTAATAATATAAGGTGTGATCAGTATCATCAGTTCTGTTTTGGTTTTGTCCGAGTTCGTTGATTTGAAAATATTTCCAAGAAGTGGTATATTGCCAAGCAGTGGAAATTTTTTATTTGTTACCTCGTCTTTTATATCAATAATCCCGCCTATATATATTGCATGGCCGCTTTTAACAACCAGCGACGTCTCTGTTTTCCTGATAGTAAATGCCGGTGTATCCGGAACAGAGACAGATGTAGTTCTAACCTCACTTATCTCCTGCGTAATATCCAGAGTGATCATATTGTTTTCTCCAATTCGTGGAGTTACAGTCAGTATTTTACCAATGTCACGATACTGGATTTGTGATGTTGAGATACCTGAACCTGTCGTTGCACCGGTACTGATAGGCTCAGATGAGCCTACCTGAATGCTTGCCGTCTGTTCATCACGAACAAGTAAATGTGGAGTAGACAGTATCTCGGTCTCTCCTTCAGAAGCAATCATACTAAAGATAGCATCGATATCTCTGTTGAACGTGAATGATCTGATACCACCCGCCAAAGTACCTGTATCTCCGGATGTCATACCTGAAGGTAAAAGTGATCCGACCGCCCCTTTTGGCTTACCGCTTGCGCTTGGACCTCCATACCTGAAAAAGACCTCCACTCCCAGATCCAGAGCATCAGTTAATGTCACCTCCGCGACTATAGCCTCTATAAGTACCTGTTGTGGAGTTGCATCAATCGTCTGTATGATAGCCTTGATATTTTTATAATCGGAAGGTAATGCCTTAACTATAATAGCGTTTGTATTCTTGTCAGCAATGATCTTCATGGGTTCTACCCCTGCTTTAAGGCCTTTTTCCGGTGGAGTGATTTCCTCTTTAAACATCTCTGTTAAAACCGTCACAGTAGTTTCAGCCTGCTCATGCTGCATTTTATAAATATACATTTTTGGTTTATTCACCCCTATATGTATATCTATGTTTGAAATCCATGATTCAATAGAATCTAAAAGTTTAGGAATGGAAGTTGCCACCATTATCTTATTTGTATCCTGAAATGGTATGAAGGATATATCCATTTTAGGCGCCTTTGTACTTGCACCAAGTGTTTGTGCAACCAATTCCAGATCCTTGGCAAGAGTAACAGGATCCGCATATTTTATCTCAAAAAACTTCATTGCCTTACCGGCAAAAAATGGAACATCATATGTGTCTATTACCTTCAACAATCTTCTCATGTTTGTAACATTATCGGAAATGACAATCGCGTGCGCATCGTTTGGTGCGATAACAAATCCGGCCTTGGTTAACAGCCCCCTCAGTGTTGGAATGATGGCCTGAGGCGCCACATGTTTCAATGGCACTAACTGAGTAATTACTTCCCGTCCTCCTGGTTTAACGCTACTGTCAAGCTGTACGATACGAGCCTCACTCCGGGCCTCCTGTATAGGCAGCACCTGGAAGATATTGCCATCATTTACTATAGCAAATCCGTTTATATTTAGAGTTGCCTGTACGATATCCATTAATTCGTTATCATAAAATCTCCCCTCTGTCCTAAGCGTAATCACTCCTGTGACTCTCTTATCAATAGTATAGTTCAAGCCCATTATATCCCCAAGAATAACCTTCAATACCTCTTTTATGTCTGCATTTTGAAAGTTAAATGTTATGTCAATCTTTTTGCCTTCGGGCAATTTCCCATAAATGGTTTCTGTTTCTACAATCTTTTGTGGGTAAGTAACCTCACGTGGAACATCCTTCTCTTCTTCCTCTTTGGTAATCTTTCTTTCCTGTGATATTTCCCACTCCCATTGCCGGCTCACTGAGTCATCAGATTTGTCGTCATCTTTGACACCAGCAACCTTCTTCGCTTCCTTATTCTTATTAGGAAGTAACTTACAGCCGGATTCAATCGTCAGCATTAGTGAAAGTAAAATTAAGAGGATATTTCTTGTCATAGATTTGATACCTTAAAAAGGTTTACAGCGGTTCATTAATAGCAACGTGACAGGGAAAGCAATCTATAATTTGAGAAAAAAACACATATCTCACCTGTCAATAATGCTTTACAAAAAAATAGTATATCATTATCGTTTAAAAATCAAGTCAGAAAGCCCCATTATCTTAATTGCAGTTTTTAATCTAAAGATAGCCACACAAATGACACCTACTCGCACAGATATTTACCCAATATTTCAATAGTATTTTTGTCATGCAACTTGTCCTTGCCATATCCCGGAACTGCTCCACATTTTATAGCTTCTTCCATTTGATCTTTGTAGTTGGTTACCATCATCAATGGGATCTTGAAACGTCCATCTTGTTTTATTGCCTTAATTAACTCCAGACCACTTTCCTGATCAAACGCACCTATCCTGTTAATTATGACTAAATCGTAATCCTGTTTTTCTAAGTACCCAACGGCATCCTTGGACACCTTTAGCCTAGTTGCCTTTGCAGAGAAGGTCTTCTCTATCAATGAAGTAATCTGCGGGTTATCCAGATCACAATGGCCGATTATTAATACATTTTTCATAAAAGCAGTACTCCTTCCCTCTTTATTTCAGTGTATATCTATCTATGCTTTTTCTACAATATGTTAGATTGCCTCACTCTATCTAACAGGAACAAGAATGTCAATACCTGCGCCATCTATTTAACATAACATTTAGTAAACTTTAAACTGTAAATAATGCATGATTACTGATAACATACTTAAGTTATTTTGAATATAAGTAGATATACGACAACATATTATAAAGGTGAGCCAAGTGGGACAACAAGAGAACGAACAGAATAAAGATAATGAAATCGGCAAACAACCTTCAGTAGATTTTATCAGAACAATTGTTGCTGAAGACAATCAGACAAAGAAGTGGAACGGTGAAGTAATCACAAGATTTCCTCCTGAACCAAACGGCTTTCTACATATTGGACATGCCAAGTCATTCTGCCTGAATTTCGGAATTGCAGCTGAAAATGAGGGTGGACATTGTCATCTGAGGTTTGATGACACCAATCCTGTCAAAGAAGAAGCAAGATACGTGGAATCTATCCAGGAGGATGTTCGCTGGATGGGTTGGGACTGGAACGAACATCTCTACTACGCCTCTGATTATTTCGACCAAATGTATGATTATGCGGTCCAATTAATCAAAAAGAGCCTTGCCTATGTCTGCGATCTGGACGCTGAGGAGATGAGAGAATATCGCGGAACGCTGACGACACCAGGCAAAGACAGCCCACATTGCAATAGAAGTATTGATGAGAGCCTGGATCTGTTCAGTCGTATGAAACAAGGTGAGTTCAAAGACGGCTCGCGTGTACTTCGTGCCAGAATAGACATGTCGTCTCCAAATATGAATATGCGTGATCCAGTTATGTATCGGATTTTACATGCAGAACACCACCGTACCGGTAGTAAATGGTGTATTTATCCAACATACGATTGGGCCCATGGGCTGGAAGATTCTATTGAGAGTGTTACCCATTCTATTTGCACACTGGAGTTTGAAAATCACAGACCACTCTATGACTGGTATCTTGATAAGCTGGAAGTTCATCACCCGCAACAGATTGAATTTGCACGGTTAGAACTTACTTATACCGTTATGAGCAAGCGTAAACTTCTGCAGTTGGTTGAGGAGAAGCATGTTGTGGGGTGGGATGATCCCCGCATTCCAACTATCAGTGGTATGCGTAGGCGAGGGTACAGCCCGGAATCAATTCAAGAATTCTGCAGGCGCATAGGCATAAACAAGTTTAACAGCACAATTGATATTGCATTACTGGAACATTGTGTCCGTGAAGATCTTAATAAAACATCAAATCGTGTTATGGCTGTATTAAGGCCATTAAAAGTAGTTATAGATAATTATCCTGAAGAGCAGGAAGAGTGGATGGATGCGGTGAACAACCCTGAAGATCCGGAAGCAGGTAGCAGGAAAGTTCCTTTTTCAAAAGTATTTTACATTGAACAGGATGATTTTATGGAAGACCCACCCAAAAAGTTTTATCGTCTTGCACCGGGCAGAGAAGTCAGACTACGTTATGCATATTTTATAACCTGTACGGATGTGATCAAAGATGACAACGGACAGATCGTAGAGTTGCGCTGCAGCTATGATCCTGCCACACGCGGAGGAAACTCACCTGACGGACGCAAGGTAAAGTCTACCATCCACTGGGTATCTGCAACACATGCTTTACGTGCGGAGGTCAGGTTGTATGACCATCTCTTCGCTAAGGAACGTCCTGAAGACACTGCAGATGGAGAAGATTTCAAATCTAATCTGAATCCTGAATCACTCACTACACTTTCTGACTGCATGATTGAGCCAAGCCTTAAAGATGCTAATACACTTGACAGATTTCAGTTTGAGAGACTAGGATACTTCTGTTTAGACAGGGAAACAGCAAAAGAGAAAATGGTCTTTAACAGAACCGTAACACTTCGCGACACTTGGGCAAAAATCCAGAAGAAGGGTAAATAACTCAAAATAAAACAACTAAATGCTTAAGTGATTCAATATTTATGCGATAAATAAGTATCGGGACATTGACAATGCCATCACACTATTTATTGATCATCTAATTTGAAAGGACAAAAGAATGGACATTAAGGAGTTAGAAGGAGGTATAACAACGGCCTTAAATGAAGCCACAAATGAAGTTTTTTCTACTATGCTGATGATGGAAGTCAAGACCCAAGACTCATTTGTAAAAGACGAAAAAAATGTCAGTACCGATCTGATTTCCTCTCTTCACTTCTTTGGTGACAAATATATGGGAAAGATTGCTGTTTTCTCGTCTGCAGCAGTGGCATGCAATATTGCCAACTCAATGCTAGGCACTGAAACTACTGTAGTTGACGATGAAGTTAAAGACGGTATGGGCGAACTCGTCAATATGATTGCAGGCGTTGCAAAAGTAAAGCTTACAGACACACTTGGAGACATGCACCTTCTAACACCATGGGTAATAGCCGGAAGACATTTGTCTATCGCTTCTTCGGATGCTGGAGAAGTAGGTAGCGGTGAAACTGGAGTAGATTTCGCACTTGATTCACAGGCATCCTTCTCCTGGGTAATGACAAAAGTTGAGTACGATAACGGTGTTTTTCTTGTCGGAGTACAGCCTAACACCGTCCCGGCAGAGAATAAAGCAGAATCTATTTCAAACAAAGAGATTGAATCTTTAAAAGAAGAGATAAACAAGCTAAAAGCTGAGATCGAACAATTGAAGTCGTAGGAGATAGATCTATTGTGCAGATGTAATCTTACGTCGAATTACTTTTTTTCAAAAATACCACTTTTTCCGCCAGATTTCTTTAGCAGAAATATATCACTTATTTGCATTGATCTGTCTGCAGATTTGCACATATCATAAATGGTCAATGCGCACACCGAGACGGCAGTGAGTGCTTCCATCTCAACACCTGTCTTTGCCGTTATCTTAACTTCTGCTGTTATTTCAATAATATCTTTACTATTATTTGTATAATCAATCTTAACAGAATTTATATTTAGCGGATGACACATCGGAATCAGCTCACTTGTTTTTTTTGCAGCCATTATGCCGGCTACACGAGCAACTTCTAGTACATCTCCCTTTGCCACCTGCTTATCCATAATTAAACTAAAAGTTTGAGTAGTCATGGTTACCGCTGCATGAGCCAATGCAATACGTTCGGTTATCTCCTTTTTAGTAACATCTACCATTCGAGAAGCACCATTTTCGTCAATGTGTGTTAATGTAGGTTCATTCATTATTATAATATTGAAATAGAGTTTGAGCCCTGATTATCCGCCAA
>JABGRF010000265.1:14687-17511 GCA_018648405.1 Candidatus Scalindua sp. | reverse complement strand
CAAATTAAGATATCGCATAAAAAAATATGGTCTGGAAAAAACTGCTAACAATTAAGGGCGTACTATTACAATCTACGTTTTTATTTATTCTGTAAATTTTCCCGATTAATCCAGATAAAACTTTGAGTACGACTCTAGTGATTTCTGTAGATGGCCCATTTCCTGGTAACGATCAGAAGGGTTTCTTTCCAGGCATTTCAGTATCATTTGGTCTAACCATTTTGGTATTTCCGGAATTTCTTTACTAATGGACTCTGGCGGCTCATTGACTTGCTTATCTGCAATATCTCCTTCCTCGAAAGGTAGATGTCCCGTAAGCAATTCATAAAGTGTAATTCCAAGTGAATAGATATCACTTCTTTCATCTATCTCTTCTTCTTCACTGGCTTGTTCCGGTGATGCATAAAAAGAGATTTCGTTTTCTTTATTGACAATCGGAATATTGGTTATGTGCGTCAATCCAAATCCAGTAATTTTTACATTGTTGCCTTTTGTTAACCTTATATGGTTTGGTCCTAAACTGCCGTGAATGATACCATGTTCATGGGCACATCTAATGGTATCACAGATGTCTAAAGAAATCTTTAATACCTCCTTCCAGGAAAATCTCTTCTTCTTTTTAAAGGACATAAGGCTTTCACCATCAATATACTCCTTGACTACATAGAAAAGTGAATCGGTATTAAAGTCATATATTTTGACTATACCGTTATGTTGGAACTTGCTGATAGATTGTACTTCTTTGATAAAATGTTCGATCCCACTCTGGTTATGGCTGAAGTTATCCTTGATTACATTGATAACAACTTTGCGTCTGAGTGATTTGCCCACAGCTTTGTAGAAGGTCCAGACATCATCTTCACCAATCTTCATGATATTTTCGAAACGCTGGTTTAGGTTTGTAATTACAGCTTCGCCTTCTGATGATTTAGTCAAAGAAGAGATCGTGCTCAGTCGTTTTGGCACATCTTTGTACTGTGGATCAACAGAAATGATTTTGTCATAATAATATTTAGATTTATCTAATAAACTCTTTTTCTCACAGGCAGTGGCTATCTGGTAGAAAAGCTGCAGCTTTTCCTTAGTGGGTACATATAGTGCAGAGATCTTGTTAAAATTGTTGAAAGCAGAATCATTATTCCCTTTGTCGAGAAAACTCATACCTAGCTGTAAGAGTGCTTCAACCTTCTTGCTGGAGTTAGAATCAGCAACATTCTGTAAAAGCGAAATTACACGTTCTTCATTCGTACCTGTATCGGAATAAAGCATTGCCAAATTGAAATTAAGTCTATCTTCCTCATCTTTATTAAGGTTGCCGTCTTTCAGTCTGTCTTCGTATTCTGTGATTTTTTCTCGTGAATTTACACTCCTGATCTTATTAAGCATTTTCTTATATCTTGCATCTTCAGGCCTGAGTTTGATCAGTTTCTCACTTTTTGATATACAGAAATCCAGTAGGTTGTCATGAAAGGAACTTGGAATCAGCTTGGTAAGTATCTTCTCCATCTTGTTTTGATAATGTGTATTATCTGGTTCTATTTCCAGGAGGTTATCAAGCCTTATTTCTGCTTGTTCAAGATTGCCAATATCGATATAAGAATCTATCAGGTAATTAGTAATATCTTTATCAGCTTCCTTATTGACAAGTATCTTTTCTATAGACGAGATAATATCTGCCTTTCTTGCGGGAGCTAATTCAGTTGCTTTTTTATATTGGGTGATCGCTTCAGAATACTTACAGGACTCAAGGTTAATATTGCCTAAAAGGTATGGTGGGATCGCATCTTTAGGGTATTCTTCCTGGTGTTTAGTCAGGAGAGGTATCGCTTCAGAATATTCCCCTGAAAGGTAATAAAGGTGTTCCAGTACATTAAGAAGGCATTGCCTGTTGTTTTCATCTTTATCTACCTTAGATTTAAAATCAGGTATTAAAGAAGCTTCTTTGCCTCTTTTCTTGTACAAATTGTGTAATAGTTCATAAGATTGTTCAATAAAAGGATTCAGGTTGATAATATCTAATAATCCACTCAATATTGAATGGAAACGTTGAGGGCACTCTACTATCATCTCTTCATATTCTTGAAGAGCTTTAGTGTAATCTCCATTTTGCAAATGAACCTTGGCTAGTATAATGTACTTGTTAGAAAAATGTTTGCCAAGAGATTTGAGACGGTTAAGAACTTTTATGGATTCTGGAAGATTACCATTTCTGTAGTAAGTTTCACCCAGTATCATATGGTAACGCATGTGATGTGTACCCAAGTCAACACTTTGTCTAAGGATATCAGGTGCAGGTTCCAATTCGTATATTTTAATACATACTTTATGAGCTTTCTGAAACTCCTTGTTCTCATAGTATTCTACTGCAAGATCATTTAACGACTTAATCTCTTTGATATTAGGATGGTTTCGGTTAGCTTTTGACATAAGTACGTTTCTGGGATTTTATATATTATCGATAATAGTTTTTTGGATTAGAGAAAAACATTGAATATACACGCATAACCCGAGTGTATAATAGAGATGAAGTTAATGAGAGAAAATGAGTATTCAGTGTTATTTACGCAGTAGATCTAACGCTTTGCTAGGCTATTTAAAATACTTCGTCTTAAATAGCTTAACATGGAATGAATCTTTCTTTAAACAAATTCTTTATGATCTTCAATGAAATCTTTTATTTCTACAGTGCAATTAAGAATTTTCTCATCTGTTATTCTGATCCGTTGACTCATTTTTTCGAGCATTCTGAATGCTAAGCTGGGATCTCTGCTGATTTTCTTTAAGAAATTTTTTTGATTTATTTCAAGAAGTTTTACATCTCCCA
>JABGRF010000265.1:2694-14587 GCA_018648405.1 Candidatus Scalindua sp. | reverse complement strand
TTAAAGATATTTACTAAAATCCTTAATAACAGTTTGTAGTTAAATGCACGCAGGAAAATATCAGTATACTGCTCGTTGCCGGTAAATGTATCCCATAGTATTGTACTACATCTATATCCTGACTTAGGGTGTTTTTGCTCATATCTTGAAGCATTTAAGAGCGCCTCGCGAAGAATGGGTGTCCGGTTAATGGTACCAGTAAACGCGAACATTATCTTGCCAAAAATATTGTCTCGGTTAATTTTGCGGCATGATGGATAGTAATATTTGCGGAAGTCCGTGTCACCTACGCCGTAGAGAATCGCAGTATTCGCTGCTGCCTTTGCTGTAAGATAAGCGGACCCAATTCCATCCTTGTATAAACGTGCAGAACTTGCGTCACCAATCATTACGATTCTGTCGGCAAAAGGGTGTTTGGCTGCTCCTACATTAATCTTTGGTACGCAACGGCAGAAAGCATCCGGAATATTCCATGCATCAGGAAATCTGTTTTTTACTTCAGGATGTTTGAGGAAATCCATTACGGTTTGCCTTGATATGTCCTTGCCGAGCATGCTAATGGTTACATACGAACCCTTCGGTGTTATAGCCGCAAATTTTACTCCGGGTTGGTTAATAAGGAATACGTATACGGCATTGCCAAACAGCGTTGATACATTTTGCTCTCCTATGTGTATCTCTGATTGGTATGCCTTTATTGTAGAAGGGGGGGTATAGCCCGTTCCGAGCTTTTCAAATGAGTTAATGATTTTTGCATTTATTCCACAGGCACCAACTACGAGATCTGCATCCGGCATCCGACCTTTCTTTGAAAATATTATTGGCCTTCCGTTCTCCAGCTTAATATCTTCTATTCTTGTGTTTTCAACTTTTGCACCCTCTTTTTCAGCACAATCCAGTAAGAAATCATCGAAACTCTTTTTTTCAAACTCGTGTCCAGTGCCTGCTTCTGATGCTGTTTGATTAACGGGACCTCCTCCCCTGTAAACAGTAGCAATTCCTTTCTGCTTACTGGGACTGTTAAGAAACACATCTCCACCGGTTGTTTGGAAACAGTAAGTATCAATAGCACGTTGAACAATCGGTGGTTTCAGGCAAATACCTTCAATGGCAAGCATTTGTACCAGGGATTCTGAGATTACCCCTGCACACATATTGCAGCTGGAGGGACCATCGTGTGAAAAGTCTTTGCTTTCATAGATAGTCAGGTCAATATCTTTTCCGATTTGTTTAGCTAGTTTAAGGGCAAAAATACTGAAGAATGAGCCTGCAGGACCACCACCTAAGACTGCAATCTTTGCACCGTCATCTAGCTCAAGGTTTGAATTTTCTTTCAAATTGTTTGTACCGTATAAATAAGAAGTTTATCTTGTTGTACAGCAACTTAGCTTATCTGCAAGTGGATACATTATTTGTAAATTGGAAGATCTTTTTCAGGTGCCTCTCTTAATCCTGGAAATACTTTGTCTTTATCCGACACTACCGGTACATCAACAGGCCAATCTATTCCAATTGATGGATCCGACCACAACACTCCATATTCATCGCCCGGGTTATACAAATCTGTAGTTTTATATAGTACATCAGCTGTTTCACTGAGGACACAGAAACCGTGAGCAAAACCTTCAGGAACAAAAATCTGTCGCCTGTTTTTGTCGGAAAGATATTGTCCGACCCATTTGCCAAATCCGGGAGAGTCTCGACGTATGTCAACGGCAACATCGTAGATTTCACCCGTAATAACATAAACCAATTTGCCCTGTGGATTGTTAAGCTGATAGTGCAAGCCTCTTAGAGTTCCCCGCGTTGAATGTGAATAATTATCCTGAACAAAGGAATGATCAATGCCCGCTTCAGCATATTTCTTCTGGTGGTATGTTTCCATGAAAAAGCCTCTGGAATCTTTAAACACTCCAGGGTCGATCAGTAATACACCAGGAAGGTCTGTTTCAGTACATTTAATAGACAATTTCTAACTCTCCATTTTATTGAAATTTGTTGTGCAATATATTTTAATTATGATTTTTAAGGTTAAGCGCCATAGTGTGCTTTTACCCATGACAGGTATTCACCACTCTTCACCCTGTCTGTCCAGTTCGTATTTTTCAGATACCACTGGATAGTTTTTTTGATACCAGTATCAAATGATTCTTCCGGAGACCAGCCTAATGTGTTCTTCAATTTGCTGAAATCTATTGCATATCTTCTGTCATGGCCGGGTCTGTCCTTTACATACGTAATCAAATCTTTTCGTGGACGTTGATCTGGTAATTTGTTGTGCTCGTCCAGTATCTCACAAATCATCTCCACAAGTTTCAGATTTTCCAGTTCATTATTACCTCCGACATTATACGTCTCACCGTGATTTCCTTTTTTCATAATCAGCCAGACTGCTGTACAGTGATCTCTTACGTATAGCCAATCTCTGATATGCAGACCATCGCCATAAACAGGCAGCGGCTCACCCTCAATGGCGTTAAGGATCATCAGGGGTATCATTTTTTCAGGAAACTGGAATGGGCCGTAGTTATTGGAGCAATTGGATATTGTGATTGGCAGGTTATAGGTCTTGTAGTATGCCCTCACAAGATGGTCGGAAGATGCCTTGGATGAAGCGTAAGGGCTGTTCGGCTTATAAGACGTTTCTTCTGTAAAAAATCCCTCTTTACCCAGACTGCCGAAAACCTCATCTGTGCTGACATGGTGAAAGAGCTCGATGTTGTCTATCTGGCTTCTGGCAACCTCCAGCAGATTAAAGGTTCCAATTATGTTGGTTTGAATAAATGTACCAGGATTGACAATGGATCTGTCAACATGAGATTCTGCAGCGAAGTGGCAAACACTATCAATTTGATATTTATCAAATGCTTTTGCAACCTCTTCTTTGTCACATATGTCAATCTTGTCAAATTGATATCGATCCGGAAAGCCTTCCTCTATCCCGCTTAAGTTGTCAGGGTTTCCAGCGTAAGTCAGATTGTCTATGTTAATTATCCTTCCTGTGAAATCTGACTCTTCAAGAAGATAACGGATAAAGTTTGCTCCTATAAAACCACAACCACCGGTTACTAATAAGTTTTTATACATCAGTGATACCTTTCTATATAGCTATGACGTCTATCAATGAAGGGTCGTCAACTCCCAGACCTAAACGTGCCGCTGTTTGAATATACTTTGGTTCTCTACCAGCATCTTTAAGGGATGACATATTTACTTCTTTTCTTTTTTTCTCGATAATCTGGGCTCCGACACGATCCAGCGCTACAGGATCAGTTCCGATCAGCATTCCCCGGAAATCCCATGTCCATTGAGGTTTGAAGGCCGGGCCACCATGGTATTGTGCTTTAAGGGCATCGCAGACAATTAATCTCAATTTGTCTTTTATAAAGGGATGACTGTTGAGATCAGCAACATAAGGGTTACAATTACTATCATGGTATTTGTTGGGATTGTGTATAATTCCAAAAAAGTTCTTCATCCCTATTGATACACCAGCGAGATCATGGTCTTTCAGTACCGGCACATTTACTATTGCTGTGCAGAGCGATGATGCAATCTTGCTGAAGCAGCTTCCAATGCTGCCCATCATTAGTGGCTTGGAGTCGTATCCTCCTGAAGGAAGATCGTCTGTGCCGAAACACTTGAAGCCATTACTGCCTCTCCTAATGTTAAACCCAGCACTTTCCAGCTCTCTATTGAATCTTTCGAATATTATTATGTTACTTTCTCTCACACCGGCAGATTTTATACCGTTAATGATTGCCTCAACTATTTCAGTATGAGGTGAGAATCTGTTTCCGGCCAGACAATTAAGTTTAATACCAACTATATCATTCTTGTTGAAGAGATTTCTCCATGCGTTAAGCGGCTTCTCTGAATTCGTAATTTTTAATAGTGCGCTGTCCATGGCCATTCTGATAACAGTTGCATCAGCTTTTCCATTAGCATTTATGAATCGTTTGTCTTTTGCAAGTATGACTCTCGATCTTAATGAAGTTCTGTCTTCTGCATAAAGAGTATTAAAGAAAGAACTGTTACTTAACAAAAGAGATGAAGTGCAGAGCCCAGTTCCTATAGAAGTTGCATCTTTAAGGAATTCTCTCCTCGATTTTTTGATAGTCATATCTTTTTATTGTTATTGCGACTATGTATTTTTTTGGATTTTGGAATAACAACTTATCCCAAACTAATACATATAGCTGTCTTTAACTAAAAAAATATTATAGCAAAATACGACCTTGTGTCAATGCATTGATGTGTCTGATATGTGTAGACGGGATTGTAGTAAAGTGAGTATTACGATGGATTTGTAGAAACTGGAAGCTGTGGCTACTACAAAAATAAAGCCTTATCCCAACAGGTGAGATAAGGCTTTATTTGTATGTAAAAAGAGCGAGTGAATCTGCCCTGGTATTTGTTTAAATCTTCTCCATTACTACTTTCTACAGATTTATGTGAAACTTTTGAGAATTGATCAATGTGAAGATTCAATCAGTGACTCTTCGATCTCATCTAGATCATCAATTCTAGTGCCGCCATCATTGGTTCCCATCTCTTCTCTCATCTCTGTAACAGCTTGTCTTGCTTCTATCAGGTTCTTTGTATAACCGGCCTTGTCTGCTTCCAGAACAAGCTTAGCTACCGTCATCAAAGTTAACTCTTTTTGTAGATCAGCAAGTTCTCCGTCAAACTCTTCACTTGCTTCTGTAAGGTCAGCAACTTCCATTTTCAATGAGGCTTTTTCCTTGTCAGCAACCCTTAGCTTGCCAATCATTTCAGGTACCTTCAATATTTCAGCTTTACCTGCTAATATCTGTTGCTCCATATGATGCACCCTTTTCTGTTGGGCAGTGAATTTACCAATAGCGGCAATTGCCAGCGTGAAAAATATAACTGCACAAACAGCAAATAAAGCAGTCGTTGTGGCAAAAATTTTAACCTTTCCTGTAGCCATTACTTCCTTCTCCTTTCAAACGCATTTTCTGTAATAAGATAATGGAGTTTTATTACTATAATTTTCATTAACTTAACAAATAGCTAATTTTATGTCAAGTACGAATTTATTGTTTCTATATAACATCTAACTTCTGTTTATTCTAATATTTATGATTGAATAAGTGAATTGTTCCTGTTCTAATTTAACACAATCAGTAACCCAATGTTTTCATTGGAGTAACATCAATATTAAAGAAGATCATGAATGTGTATAGGTATTTGATTGAGGGTTCATTTATTCCATTTCAGCAGAATGTGCACCGGGCTGGCAGTCTGTTAGCCCGTATCTATTCTTTAAAATTTTCAGATTATTTAGATAGGAATGACACCGGTGTTTGAATTAAATGCTCTATTCAGGCTTACGAATACAATATGAATGAAAAAACCCAGAAAAAGAGATGGTTTTCCATATTTCATCCGGAAAAATTTCACCTGATATTGTATTACTCCATTACGAGTTTTGTAGTAATTGGAATTGTATGCTTTGTGGTTGGTGAGGTGTTCTCAAAGATTGAAAAGAGTGATTTGATTGAGAGAAGTGAGAAATACGCGGGATACATTGTTAATCATATTAATATTGAGATGTGTGACGAATCTTTAGGTCTGGCGGTAGATAAGAGTGAGTCTGTAGGTCTTGGGAGTAATCAGGTTCAATTTAAGAACCTGGAAAAGGTGGTAAAAAGTAACATATACGGTTTCAACTTAAACAAGGTGTACATATATGATATGAGCGGACAGATTGTTTACAGTAGTATTCCAGAGCAAGTTGGTTATGTTGTAGAACGGGGTAAGAATTCGCATTTGGATTCGGCTTTGGATGGTGTTCCGACTTCTGAACTTCAAGAATCTGGAATATTGGATTCAAAAGATGTATTCGTGGAGAATTCTCTACTTGAAAGTTACTATCCTGTATATGAATATAACGGCGGGGTGGTTAGTAGGGAGAAACAGACTGGGGTCATAGAAATATACCAGAATATGAATGAATTGGATATTCAGATAGCAAGGGCACACAAAAAGGCTGTAATAATTACCGGATCGAGTATGGGGCTGATGTTCCTTATTCTGCTTCTAATTATTATGAAGGCGTCCAATGTGATTCGGTTAAAGACGGATCAGCTTGTTGAGGCAAGGGATAATCTGGAGGGAAATGTAGTTGAGAGGACACAGGAGATTAAACAGACTTATGAAAGACTGCAGGAGGCACAAAAGCGTTTGAGCAGGTCTGAAAAGCTGGCCGGGATAGGGACTCTGGCTGCAGGTGTTGCGCATGAGATTAATAATCCTCTTGCCTCTGTTGCAAGTTGTGCTGAGGGTCTTATGAACAGGATGGATAGTGTAGATTTTAAGTCAAAGGACGATGAAGAGGTTTTTCCTGATTATCTGAAGACGATTTATGACGAGGCCTATAGGTGTAAGGCCATAATAACCAAGTTACTGGATTTCTCAGGAAGGCAAGCACCTGTATTTGGTCAGGTGGACATGAATGCCCTGGTTGCCAATGTCGTCAAGTTGATAGGACGACAAATAGAACTTAAAGAGTTGAGTATTGAACTAAATTATAGTCCCGTATCCATTACAATCCATGGAGACGTCAATCAGCTCCAGCAGGTTTTCTTAAACATGATTTTGAATGCGATTGATGCAACAGTAGACGGAGGAAAAATTAAGATAACCACAATAGGGGTTGATAACTATGCTCAAATAATCTTTGAGGATACGGGTTGCGGTATCGCCCCAGATAATTTAGATAAAGTGTTTGAACCTTTTTTCACTACTAAATCACCAGGGAAAGGTACCGGATTGGGGTTATCCATCTGTTACGGTATTATAGAAGAGCACAAAGGAAAGTTTTCAGTTAGTAGTAATGGAAGAGGGAAGGGATCGGCATTTACAATTTCTCTGCCAATATATGAAAAAATATAATGTGCATAGCCTTAAACTTTAGGCACTTTTAGCTTTTTCTCGAATCTCTAATTCTGCATGTGTCCTTTTTCATATTTATTCAGAAAATCTTTGTAGTTTGAGAAAGAGAGATGGAAGGTCTTGTTCATCAATGATTTTCTGACATGAACCATACCATCTTCAGCTAAATTGTCTGATAGGAGCAGCTTTAGTTCATCAATGGTTTCAATATTCGTATCGGTATTCTCTATAGATTCTATATGCTGTAATATAGACTGAATAAATAGGTGTAGAACTTCTTTTTCATCAATCATCTGTTTCCTCATGTAAATATATATCGGATTCCTCTGTACTGTCTTATCGGTTTATTGGACATATTCTTTAGAGAAAACTTATTTAGCCACAGCCGGCATGATGATAGCTTGAAGCGCATTAGTGACTAATGTGTGAATATTGTGTATAAAATCGTTGATGATACAGAAGATCGTGAGATATAATGCTCGGATTACAATAATGTAGTAAAAAGTGCGAAGCTCCTAACGTGTAAAGAGAGCAAGTGTTACGACAAGATGTGATGAAATGATTGAAGCGTTTAGAGTTAAAACGAGAAGATCCGTCTCCTGCTAGATTCTAGTCCGTGAAACACTATTTATCATGAAAAACAAAATTAAGATTCTTTTTGTGGATGATGACAAAACCTTCAGCAAGGTTATGAAGAAGGAATTAACCCGCATGGGGTACTCTGTTGTTTGTGCTGATTGTGGTGAGAAGGCTATAGATGCATTAAGGAAACGTAACTTTGAGATAGTAATACTTGATATTAAGATGCCGGGAATTGGTGGTCTTAATACATTGAAGAGCGTGAAAGAGATTGATCCTGATGTAGAGGTAATAATGCTTACCGGCAGAGCTACTATTGAGACTGCTGTTGGGTCGATGAAGATGGGTGCGTATGATTATATTACAAAACCGTGCAGGCTTAGCGAATTAGATATGCTATTGAAGAAGGCTTATGAGAAGAGGCATATTTCTAAAGAAAATGTTTCTTTGAAAAGACTGGCTACCAGTAAGGATCGTGGCAAAGTCATGATAAGCCAGAGTGACAAAATGAAGCCGGTTTTCAACCTTATAAAAAAAGTCGCAGTAACGGATTCTACTGTACTTATTCAGGGTGAGAGTGGTACTGGAAAAGAACTTGTTGCCAGAGATATTCATCAGAAAAGTCAGCGCAACAAATACCCATTCGTTGCTGTCAACTGCGCAGCTCTTCATGATACACTTCTTGAGAGCGAGCTGTTCGGTCATGTAAAGGGCGCATTCACGGGAGCTCATGAGACTCGCCAGGGTCTGTTTGAAGTTGCGGACAAGGGAACCTTATTCCTAGATGAGCTAGGCGCACTGCCAACAAATATTCAGGCAAAATTATTGAGAGTGTTGGAATCCGGGGAAATTCGCCGGTTGGGAGACAGCAAGGTAATCTATATTGATACCAGGATTATAACGGCTACAAACCAGGATCTTACTTCTATGGTAAAGAAAGGTTCTTTTAGAGAAGACCTGTTTTTCAGAATTAATATAGTCCGCATATCTTTGCCACCGTTAAGAGACAGGCATGATGATATTCCGTTACTTGCACAGCACTTCCTTAAAACACATAAAAACAATATGATGGAAAAGAAGTTTTGTCCTGATGCGCTTAAGTGTATGAAGAGATATTCCTGGCCCGGTAATATAAGGGAACTTGAGAATTTTGTAGAAAATACAGTTATTGTTGTTGATGATGAAAAAATAGGTGTCTGTGATCTGCCCGAAGAGATCAGGGGATATGTGGCAACCGATTATGTTCTTGATGCCAATGTCTCCCTCTCTGAACTTGAGAAGCAGCATATAATTAACACCCTCTCCAAAATGAATGGAAATAAAACACGTGTTGCTGATACTCTTGGCATATCTATAAAGACTCTGTACAACAAGCTGAAAGCTTACAACATTCCATATGATTTAAGATAATGAAGTGTAAAAAGGCGGATATAGTGTGTGAACAGATAGATTTGACTTTATAGGTGATCAATCTAGTCCTTTTAATTATTACCTGATAGGAGATAATATTATGTCAGATTATTTTGATTGCCCTAATTGTGGGGCAGAGGTACCGATTAAGGCAAAATCATGTCCTGATTGTGGTTCAGATGAAAATACAGGATGGTCAGAGGATACTATGTATGACGGACTGGATCTTCCTGCGTTGGAGGAATCAGATACACAGTCAAAGGGATCTATGCTTCAAAGTAAATTTTTGTATTACGTTGTAGCTATTCTGACAATTGTGGCCTTTTTATTGTTTTACATATTGTAGCGAATACCATGAGGCGTCAACAGTATAAGAATCTGTCAATCTAAGTAAAAACAAGTTGAAGAAATCTAAAGTAAATCCTGCCGATAATAGTATTGCATTCTTCATCTCTCCTCACGGGTATGGCCATGCCGCACGGGCGTGTGCCGTAATGGCTGCCATGCGTGAACTTAATTCCTCGATAAGATTTGAGATATTTACAACAATCCCCCAATGGTTCTTTGAACAATCAATCCCCGGGACTTTCACGTATCACAGTTTGTTGACGGATATTGGTATTGTTCAGGAGTCACCTTTGCGTGAAGATTTACCGGAGACTCTTTGCAGACTTGAGAAGTTCCTTCCTTATGATCAGTCTCAAATTGCGAGTTTATCAAAGGAGGTAAACAGATTAAAATGCAGGTTCATCATATGTGATATCTCTCCAATGGGAATTGCGGTGGCACAGAAAGCTGGTATCCCTTCAGTATTGGTTGAAAACTTTACCTGGGACTGGGTATATGGAAATTATGTAAGTACAGATTTTCCCACAGATAAATTTGTTGATTATCTAAGGAAGATTTATAATTGTGCAGATTACCACATTCAAGCTGAACCTGTTTGTTCGTATCAGGACGCTGACCTTTGCACTGTACCAATCAGCCGACAGGTAAGGTATACTTCTATGCAAGTTAGACAAAAACTGGGAGTACCTGATGGAGTAAAGTTGGTGTTGATTACGATGGGAGGGATACCGGAAAGATATATGTTCTTAGATAGTCTGGCACACCAAAGCGACACCTATTTTGTAATACCCGGGGGAAGTCAAACTATGCAGCTTTTTGATAATCTGGTATTATTACCCCGACACTCTGATTTTTTCCACCCTGACCTTATCAATGCTTGTGACGCCGTGATTGGGAAGCTGGGTTATAGTACCCTTGCTGAGATCTACCATGCGGGTGTTCCTTACGGATATATTCCCCGCTCCACTTTTAAAGAATCAGAGGTACTTGAGGCATTTGTAAAAATCCATATGAATGGCCATGCCATTTCCGAATCACAATTTCAAGAGGGGGGCTGGATGTCTTCTCTTCCCGAAATTCTGGCTTTGCCGGAGATAAAACGAAACAACGCAAATGGGGCTGAAGAGGCAGCGCAGTTCATTTGCAAAGAGCTCAGTATTAAACCTTAGGAGCTGTTTGGGAATAAACAGCATAAATCTAGTGATAACAGACATATACACCATTGCGTATAATATTTAAACAGTAGACTTGGTTTTATACTAAAGATTGTGCTGATTTTGTGGTAACATTTAAACCTTCTTACTGCCTAACTACTTGGTGTATTTGTAGATAGGTTGTTAATTAGAAGTTGATTAATTTGAGTGCTTGAGACTGGTTTTTGGCACATGAATAGCGTAACTAAAGGCATTACATTAAAAAACATTATGAAAATTAATTTTAGATTCAAGTTTGGTACTCTCACAAACTGTTGTATCAATAATTGAAACACTGTAACCTGAATAGCTATGGATGATATAAAAAAAACGGCAGCACAATTTCAGATCCTTGATTACTCTCCAATAGGTCAATTTGTACTCAGGAAGGATTTTGTAGTTATTTTCTGGAACAAATGCATGGAGAATTGGTCTGGTATTTCAAAGGATCAAATTGTGGGAACAGACCTGATTACTCATTTCCCACACATTAAAAGCGGCAAGTATACAGAACGTATAAAAGAAATATTTAGTTCAAGCCAGCCTTTAATATTCCCATCTAAGTTTAATGAACATTTTATACCATCGCCTCTGCCGGGAGGGAAATTTCGTATTCAAAACACATTTATTACCCGCATTCCTGCACCGGAAGAGGGGGAGTATTATGCATTTTTTGCAATACAGGACGAAACAAATATTACGGCAGCTCTTGAAAGTAATGAAAGTGCTCTGAATCAGCTTAAAGAGGAGATAGAAGTACGTAAACAGGCAGAAGAACAGTTAGTACAACTTGCGCGTTATGACAGTGTCACCGGACTGGCCAATCGAACACTTTTACGAGAAGGTCTGTTAAGGGCCCTTGCTAAGACACGTCGTAATCACAAAACATTTGCCTTGATATTTCTGGACCTGGATCATTTTAAGGACATCAATGATACCATGGGGCACGATGTAGGTGATTTATTGCTGAAAAGTGTTGCTGACCGGTTGAAGGGGCGTGTGCGTGAGAATGATCTTGTTGTTCGTATGGGGGGGGATGAATTCGCTATACTTAGTGATGATTGCACCCCTGACGGTGCCGCACATATTGCGCAAGGTATACTTGAAGTTCTTGATCCATTTCATAAATTGGGCAATAACGAAGTATTTGTAAGTTCCAGTGTCGGGATTGCAATGTATCCGGATGCGGGTGAGGATCCTGAAAGCATCTGCAAGTCTGCCGATACTGCAATGTATCTTGCAAAGACAACAGGAAGGAATAACTATCAATTTTATTCACAGGAGTTGCACGAACAGACAGTCAAGCGTATACACCTTGAAAATGACCTTCGACGTGCTCTTGACCAAAATGAATTTGCTCTTTTTTATCAGCCAAAGGTATCTATGAATGGTAAGGTTATCGGCATGGAAGCCTTGATTCGCTGGCAACACAGCAAATTAGG
>JABGRF010000265.1:0-2594 GCA_018648405.1 Candidatus Scalindua sp. | reverse complement strand
ATGGTAAGGTTATCGGCATGGAAGCCTTGATTCGCTGGCAACACAGCAAATTAGGGGTGATAAGTCCGGCTAAGTTCATTCCATTGGCAGAAAAAACAGGTTTGATTTCTCCGATCAGTGAATGGGTATTACACACTGCATGCATGCAGATTCGTGAATGGGAGAAAAATAACTACTTGTCACAGGATGCAACACTTGCCGTAAATGTTTCTCTCCGGCAGTTGAAACAGGACTCTTTCTGGGATACATTGCAAGGCATTCTATCTGCAACAGAGTTGGATCCTCGCTATCTAGAACTGGAATTGACAGAGAGTGCTATTATGGACCATCCTGAAGCAACAATTGTATTACTTGAAAGAATACATCAGTTGGGTGCACGTATTGCCATAGATGATTTTGGAACGTCTTACTCTTCCTTGAATTATCTGAAGCGTTTGCCGATTGATGCCATAAAAATTGACATGTCCTTTATACACGGTATAGGTAAAGACCGTGATGACGAAGAGATTATTAAGGTTATAATCTCACTAGCCAGAAGCCTGGGGTTACAGTCAGTAGCCGAGGGAGTAGAAACAAAAGAGCAGATTACTTTCCTGCATGAGCATAAGTGTGATTGTCTGCAGGGCTATTATTTCTGTCGTCCTCTGCCTGCTGAAGTTGCTACACAATTTCTGAAAGAAATATCCTCTGATGAGGAGTTAGAAGATTCCCAAGCTTCATTTGCAAGCTGAAAAAAATTTATTATTTATCCATACTCTTATATAATTAATAATCGTATAGTAGCTACAATGAGAGTACCATGATACCAAAAAGTTTCTTCCTGAAGATGTCTGATTCATAGATATCTCAAGCAAGAATATCTTCTAAGAGTAAATCATAAACTTTCTCCAAATTTAACAATAAGGGTTGTTTCAAATGAAAAAGACATTGAAGAACACTAATATTTTGGGTATCGCTTTCTTGATAGTTGTAACTTCAGGTTTCCTATGGGCAGGACAATCAGATCTTCCTGAACCTGACGCATTACAGGAAACCTACTTGGAAGGAACTAGAGAGGAAAGAGGCCTCCAATGTGCCAATGAGGTTGCAACATTATTAGGTGGAGAGTGTTCTTCCTGTCATAATGACGATGTAACTGAACTTACGGAAAAGGGAAACAGGGCTAAGTCAGACATGCAGGCCTCAATTGCGATTGGTGTAAAGTGTAATTACTGTCATGCTGTGAATAAACGGTTTACAAATAAATATAAGATTGCAGTTAAGATGTTTGAGCTATCAGAGATGATGGATGTAGAATGTAGCCTTTGCCACAATGGAAAAGACAATCTTACTCCTGCAGGTAGTACAGCAAGAACAGCTATGTTACTGCAAAAATGGAAGAAAAAAGGCAATAAAAAATGTCTGAAATGTCATGTTGAGAAAGAGCAGTTTGAATTGAACTCTGATGGAATGGAAATTCTGAAGAGCCTGATGCATGAGGAAGAGACAAACTGAAGATATATAAAATATTGTAAATAACGGTGGTACTAACAACTGGTGTCGGTCAGAGGCCATAACAAGTACCAAACCTTGACACCAACATTTCTCCTTTCATATCAATAACAATCTCTTCATTCCGATTTTCCAGTGCGCTATTCATGACTGTCTCCGGATTTAACCTCTATCTCTTAGGCAACTCTTCCTGTTATTGTTTTTATTTTTTTCATAAGTACCTGACTATCTATCGCCTTTGTAATGTAGTCATCCATGCCGACAATCAGACACTTCTCTAGTTCTTCTTTGATAGCGGTTGCAGTAATGGCAATAATGGGTATGTGTCCACCGTTGGTTTTTTCTATTCTGCGTATCTCCTTAGTTGCTTCCCATCCATTCATATTCGGCATCTTCAAGTCCATTAGAATAAGGTCATAATCTCCTTTTTGCCATAAATCAACTACCATCTTACCGTCTTCTGCAATAGTTACATCATGGCCATTCATTTCGAGAATGTCTGTTATTATCAGCTGATTCAATTTATTATCCTCGGCGTGAAGAATGTTTAATGGTGGTATTTCATCCATAACGGGTGTTACATCTTTAACTTCATCTTGCTTTAGATAGCAGAATTTAATAGTAAAATGGAAAGTGCTTCCCTCGCCCGGAATACTTTCAAACCATATCTTTCCACCCATCAACTCCACCAGCTTTTTAGATATAGTGGTGCCAAGGCCTGTTCCTCCATACTTCCGAGTCATTGAGCCATCAGCCTGTGTGAAATCTTCGAAGATCTTACCATGCTTCTCCTTCGGGATACCGATACCGGTATCTTTTACCATAAAGTGAAGTAGAGCTGACTCTTGAACACCAGGTGCTACTGAATCATCTACCGTATCACTCGCGTCTTGGATTATAGTTAATACTCTCCGTAAACTTTACTGCGTTACCAACAATAAATGAGAAAAAAGACCTGAATATGTACTTCGAAACAGCTGAGATTGAAATCAGAAGTAAATGGCATGAAATTACGTAAGTTTATATTAAAATGGATGTTATGGTATTAGGCCCTCTTCATTTATTCCGCGTGATACTTCTCTGGAATTGTAAGAGGACGGATA
>JABGRF010000066.1 GCA_018648405.1 Candidatus Scalindua sp. | reverse complement strand
ATTTAGAAGTCTGGTAATTTATTGAGAGAAAATTAATAGGTGTAATTATATGAAGATACTGAGTTCCTGCATTCTTTTTTTTGTGCTAGTTGTTACTTGTGTAAATGCCGGTTTTGCTGCAAACACTCCTAGCCGCTATCCAAAGTCAAAATCAGGGATTATTAAATACGAAGTTTATGGTGCTACCATAGCAGGGACTGAAGTCCTTTATTATGACGATTGGGGACGTCGGGAGGCAAAATATATAACAACAACTATGGAGTTAGGAGGGTTATCGGTGACAAGAAATACCTTAGTCCTTCTTGAGGAGAATGGTCAATGGATAAACAACGTTGACCTTAACGCAAGAACAGGAATAAGGATGAGGAACCCCAGATATAAAGAGTCTATTGGACAATCGAGAAGAGAAAGAGAAAAAAATGAAGAAAATAAGAATATAGACGCAGGTGGAAGGAAAGTAGAAATCGAAAGGGTTATTGGAAAACCATGTGTAGTCTGGGAGACGCAATATACCGGTATCAAAACCTGTACATGGAATGGGATTATTCTGAAGAAAATATCCGGTTCTGGATTTTCAAGGAAGACCACGGTTGCGACTGAAATAGATGAACGCGTCTCTATACCTGAGGGAAAGTTTACAATTCCTCCTGACATTGAGATGAAAACTGTGGATATATCCACATTCCACGGCAACTAATGGCCACTTTTGCTTATCCATTTAAAATATCTCTTTTCACGCATAATGAAACCTTTACCTTGATTATCAAAGAATTGTTGCTTTCTGGAACCTGAACTAATTGATAGTGTTAAGGTGTATACCAGGGAATCATTCATCTCAAATTTACTATGACTGACAATAAGGAAAACTTTGAATGGTGTGTAATTGGTGCGGGTCCTGCAGGGATTGCTGCAGTTGGCAAACTATTGGACCATGATATACCTGCTCAGAAGATTTTATGGATAGATGATAAATTCAAGGTAGGTGATTTAGGGGCTAAATGGTATGACGTTTCCAGTAATACTACCGTGCAACTGTTTCTTGATTTTCTAAATGAATGTAGCGCTTTTCAATTTAAAGAAAATAAACAGCATTTTCAGATTGAAAAAATTGACCCTCATCACACTTGCAAATTAATCAATATCATCGAACCTTTGCAATGGATCAGCAATCACCTGTCTCGGCAGGTTGCTACTTATCAAGGTACGGCTGCACGCCTGTCTGTTAATAATCGTTATTGGGAGATTGCGGTAGATAGAAATAAATTTATGGCTTCTAATGTTATCCTTGCCAGTGGAGCAGAACCTGATCGCCTGCATTATAAGAATGTGAAAGAAATTGTTTTAGAAGATGCATTAAATTACAGCCAATTAAAACAATGCTGTGATAATGTAGATAGCGTGGCGGTATTTGGTTCGTCACACTCTGCAATAATTATTATACGTTATCTTGTTGAGTTAGGTCTGAGCCGAATCGTGAATTTTTATAAGAGCCCATTAAAATTTGCATTACGTATGGACGATTGGACACTGTTTGATAATACAGGGTTAAAAGGTACAACTGCAGACTGGGCACGAGAGAATATTCTGGGCAAGATACCAGAGAATCTTTATCGTTATCAGGCTACTAAACAGAATATTGGAACTTATTTAGATGGTTGTGATCGTGTAATATACGCTGTTGGTTTTCATCCGAGGGTTATAGAAGTTGCAGGGATGGCAGGGCTTCGACATAATGTCCATAATGGCATAATAGCTCCTGGCCTATTTGGCTTTGGTATTGCTTTTCCTAAACAAACTATAGATCTCTTTGGTAACCGGGAAGAAAGTGTTGGTCTGTGGAAGTTCATGATGCATATTAACGCTGTATTGCCAATTTGGTTGCGTTACGGGCTTTGATAGCTCGGTGATGATATTCTTCATTTAAATAGTACAGTGTGTTTTACTCGTATAAACTTTATGGAAACTTATTTTAATGCAAAAAAGATCATAATGGTTTTGCTTCTCCTTGGAGTTGGTATTAATGCTGGCTGTTGTTTTCATAGTTCATATCCTCCCATGCTGCCTGGGAGTTGGAATGCCAACGAATGTGATCCGAAAAGTCTTGATGATAAACCAGGGCAGGCAAAACTCCATGTAATGGTTATGTATCATAAGAACTCTTGCAAGCATACCGCTTTACGATTATTCTGTCCGTCAAAAGGTCCGCTTTTCTGGGATCCGGCAGGAGCGTTTGCCACTCAAATCCGTTATTTGGGTCCGGCGGCACGTCATCACAGGGAGTTTGCAACCAAGCGTTATATGGATGCAAAACGTACGGATGATGTGATGAGCGAAAAGGTCCCGACCCTTAATCAATATATGGACTGGCGGAAAGCTATTAACACTCATGCTGTTGAGATTTTTGAGTTTAATCTTACGGATAGTGAGGCGGAAGAACTATATGCTGTTCTTCGCTATGGCACCAACCGTTCACATCCCAAAGGCCAGTTTAGTACAAAAGCAATTGGATTAACATGCGGATTGTCTGTTGCCAGGTTTCTTCATCGCTTCGCGGAGGATATTGTTGAGGTTGACACTGTCTTCTTTCCTCATAACCTGGCGAAACAACTGTATAAAAAAAATCCGGATAGAGTTATTATCTATCGGGATGATCACT
>JABGRF010000237.1 GCA_018648405.1 Candidatus Scalindua sp. | reverse complement strand
CCATTAAGAGTTGATTCATTCTCTTTTAGCAGTTTAGCCAGGACCAACATGGGTGCCATTTGCCCTTTATTGTCGTTCGCTCCACGCCCGAAGATTCTGCCGTCTTTTACTACTGACTTAAAAGGGTCTGTGTCCCATCCGTCTCCAGCAGGAACAACATCCAGATGGCAAGCAACAAGTAATGTAGGGCTTCCCTTGCCAATATATCCAATTATGTTAGTTCTTCCGGCAACCTTTTCAAAAGTTTCATACCTGATACTGTGTGTGCTGAAATATTTTTTAATAATATCTACAGCCAGGTATTCATTGCCGGGTGGATTTACTGTGTTGGCACCAATCAGTTCGGTAGACAGGCGTACAATTTCCTCTTCGTGGTCTTGTATGTAGCTAAGGATATGTTCTTTCACTTCTCTTGTGTGTAGAATTGCGGACTGTCAGAGTTTGTCCGTTATAGTATAAACTGAATGTGTACTGTTTTGGCGCCTATTGTAGTAGTATTTGACTTGTGTGAAGTGGTCATCAAATATTACAAGGCTAAGTGTGAAATACCGCGAAGAATATATTAATTTAGATATGCTATGTCTGTATCTCAGCTTGATCAGGGGTTTTTGATGAATTGTTGTTTACTTTTTCCTTCATTAATTTTCCTACCTTAAAGACAACAACATTTTTGGCAGGTACGAAGGCTTCCTCTCCTGTACGAGGATTTCTTGCTTTTCTTCCCGCTCTCTGCTTAACCTCAAAGACGCCGAAATCTCTCAATTCTATTCGGTTGCCTTGTGATAACTCATGAACTATCCTATCAAGAAACATTTGAATTGTCTCCTTGACCAATAGTTGTGAGTTGTCAGTCTTTCGTACTATTTTCTCACATAAATCTCTCTTTGTCGTGGTTTGCATCTCTTTTACCCCTTTCTCTTGCAAAAGCCAATTGCAGTTCTCATTGAAAGCTTTTGGGACATGCTATCAAGTCTAAATACTTATGTCAATAGGATTTTATGACTTTTATTGAAGAATGTTTTTTTTAAAAATATCTTTTGTTTGACAAATATTTATCATTCTATAGAATAGTAATCTTATAAATTTACAGGATTTGTACAGAAATTAACTAATTGGTATCTGACCTGCTGAGTCGGATGGCGATATTTCGTATTAAAGATGAAAACCTGCATAGCGGTTGTAGAAAAGCTGTTATACAACAAAGGACAAAATCATGAAAATAAGAATCAGAAAAAGTTCTATTAAGAGAATAAGAATGTGCGGTTTTCGAAAGAGAATGAGTACAAAAGGCGGTAGGGCAATACTTAACAGAAGAAGAGCAAAGGGAAGAAAATTTAATACGTAGAGTACCTATGTAGGTTAATATTCTCACTGTTTTGCCGTTTTTCCTGATAAAGATAGTCTTAACGTATTCAACGCTGCATTTGCTGCACGTTTTTTAATATCCACCCTGGATCCAAAAAAGCGATACTCTTTAAACTCCAAATCATCGTTTATTGCAGTTGCAACATATACCAGTCCCACAGGCTTTCCTTTGTCAGCACCATCTTCAACACCCGAAGGTCCGGCTATTCCGGTAACCGCTAATCCGATATCTGCCTGTATGCGTTCTCTTACACCAGAAGCCATTGCTTTTGCAACCTCTGCACTTATCACACCAACTTCATTAATAAGCTCTTCTGAGACGTTGAGCAGGTTCTCCTTTATCTTATTACTATAAGAGACTATTCCTCCTAAAAGGAAGGATGAACTGCCTTGAACGTTTGTCAACAAGTCTGATACCAGCCCTCCGGTACAAGACTCAGCAACGGCTAATGTTAAAGAATTCTCTTTAAATATATCAGAGACAGTCTCTTCCAGGGCTTCTTCACGCTTGCTGAAAACAAACTCTCCCAATTCTCTGCAAATTTCTTCTTCAATATTATCAAGTATTGAGTCTGCTTTGATCTTATCCGTATTGGATAATGTAGTGCGAATGGAAACTATGCCGTTGTTAACAAGTGTACTGTAAGATAGAGATTTATCAGGTTTGATTATGCGTTGGATTTTCTCATCAAGCAAAGATTCAGACATACCAAATGTATTGACTACCCTTGTGTGTCGTCTCTTAGTTTCTTCCGACTCTCTGACGATGTATGGGATTACCCAGTCCTCTAACATCTGTTTCATTTCAGAAGGTACACCAGGCAAGCAGATAATGTTAGTCTGGGAGAAGTTTACAAGAAAGCCTTGAGCTGTTCCTGTCGCATTGTGGATAACAGTACTGCCTTCCGGGATCTCTGTCTGTTTTAGACAATTAACATACTTCTGAACATGAATATTTCCTACTAAGCTTTTAACATGATCTATTGATTTTTTGTCAGATACTAATTTGAGATTACAGAAATCGGCAACAGTTTCCCTTGTGATATCATCCTGAGTCGGCCCCAATCCGCCTGTTATTATAATTAAGTCTGCCCTCTCAGATCCGGCTTTAAGAGAAAATTTCAGATCTTTGGAATCGTCACCTGTAATAGTATGATTTACAACATCAACGCCAAGCTCTGTTAGTTTAGCAGCAACTAATGGTGCATTCAAATCTCTGATATGCCCGCACACAAGCTCTGAGCCAACCGATATTAATTCAATTTTCATGATAGTTATATTTGTTAATGGGATTTCTGGTTACAGACAGAGTACATTTGTCTTACCCTGTCTCACCTCACTTCTTGATGGATGGCGGAGAAACCTTCGCTTCTGAAAATGTTGCCATCTGTGTTAGGATTTTGACACCGGCTTCAATCAGGCTCATCGCTAATACCGCTCCAGTGCCTTCTCCAAGTCTTAGATCCAGATCAAGGATTGCTCTCTTTTGTAATTTCTCCAATGCAATCTTATGGCCGTTTTCTGTTGATGCGTGAGATGATATGAGGTATTCGTTTACCTTCGGTTCTATTGCACATGCTATCAGTGCCGCCGCAGTAGAGATAAATCCGTCAACTAAAACCGGTGTCCTTTTACTTGCTGCTGCGAGGCACAGTCCGGCAATACCGCCTATTTCAAATCCACCTACTTTTGAAAGGACGTCTATTGGATCAGAAGGGTCAGGTTTATTAACGTCTAAAGACATTTTTATAACCTCGATTTTTTTCTCTACGCCATCATCGTTTAAACCGGTCCCTCTTCCAGTTACTCTGCTTAAGTCGGCTCCTGTTAAACATGCAATTATCGCACTGCTTGGAGTCGTATTCGCAATACCCATGTCACCGGTAGCAACAATGTCTATGCCGTTAAGGTACTCCTCGTTAAAGGCCTCTATACCCATCTCCAGTGATTTTATTGCCTGCTCTCTGGACATTGCTGGTCCACGTGCAATATTATCAGTTCCATATCCTACTTTTTTTATCTTCAAACCATCAAAAGGTTCAAAGTCAGCTTTTACACCACAATCGACTACAACTACTCTTGCGCCTACATGCCTTGCCAGAACACTTATAGTTGCTCCACCATCAAGGAAGTTCTTTACCATCTGCCCGGTAACTTCCTGTGGAAAAACACTTACACCTTCACTGGAGACACCATGATCTCCAGCCATTGTAAAGACAACTTTGTCTCTTATTGTTGCATCAGTTGATCCTTTTATCGAGGCGTAGATAGTTGCAAACTCTTCCAGTCTCCCAAGGCTTCCGGTGGGTATAGCTAGATTGTTAAATCTCTCTCTAATCTTTCCATCTGAATCTATTGAGATTTTCTCAATATTTTCTATAGTTTTGCTTAAAAGTTTCATAGTTGATATTTAAATAAGAGGTAATATGGGAAAAATTATTGAGGGGCAACGTGATAATTGGTTTGTTAACTATCAGTTGTGACTAATTAATATAACCATACTCTCAACATTGAGAACAACCTGTCAATGTCAAATGGTTTGGCCAGGTAGTCATTGGCTCCGGCTTCAATACATTTAGAACGATCGCCCTTCATTGCCTTTGCAGTCAGTGCGATAACAGGGAGATTTTTAAATCTTTCCTGTTTTCTGATCTCTCCTATGGCGGTGTATCCGTCCATTTCAGGCATCATGATGTCCATGAGTACCAGGTGGACATCCGGATTATTATCTAAGCATGCTAATCCTTCCACGCCATTTTTTCCGATTACTATTTCTATGCCTTTGTCTTCGAGAACCTTCTTGATCGAGAAGACATTTCGCATGTCATCGTCTACTACCAGTATCTTTTTACCGGACAGGACCGCTTCTTTGTCATGAATCATTCGAAGTAATTTTCGTTGTGTTTCAGGAAGGTTTGCTTCGACACGGTGTAGAAACAGTGTCGTCTCATCTAAGAGTTTACGATGAGAGCCTTCTCCCTTCATAATAGTTGTTGCAGCGTATTCGTCTATTATTCTTTTCTCTTCATTAGTAAGATCCCTGCCAGTGTAAACAATAACAGGCAATTGGAAAATATCTTCATTCTTCCTGATTTTGTTGAGTAGCTCTATGCCTGTCATATCTGGAAGACTAATGTCTAAAACCATGCAGTCATACTTTCCGGTTAGTATCTGGTCATAGGCTGCCCTGGCGGTTGCAACAGTCGTGGTCTTGACATCGCCACTGCCGATAATACTTGATATTACTTCTGCCTGATCCGGGTTGTCTTCCACGACAAGAAGGTCTTTTACAGATTTTGATATTATTTTATTAAATTTTTCAAATACCTGGTCAATTACTTCAGGGCTTACCGGCTTGGTCACATAATCTATTGCTCCCATTTTTAAGGCTTCAAATTTATTATCAGATGCTGATATGAAATGGACAGGGATATGACGGAATTTCGGGTTATCCTTCAGCCTCGACATAACAGTCCATCCATTGATACCGGGAAGATTCAGGTCCAGAATTATGCCGCTCGGTTTGTAGTAATCTACAAATTGAAGACCTGTTTCTCCGTCACCTGCAACCAGACATTTAAAGCCATGTTCACGTGTTAAGTCCCTTAGAATTTTTAGAAACACTGGATCATCTTCGATAATGAGTATAGATTTATCCTCTTCTGAAATTGTTTTTCTGTCATCTTTGATGTTTTCTTCTATCTCTGTCCGGTTATCCTGTTTTTGCAATCTATTGTTGGTTTCTGTTACTGGTTCTGTTTCAACAGATGATGGTACTGGAGATTTTCCATCTGCTTTGGTTTCATATTCAAATGTTTCCGGAAGATAGAGTGCAAAAGTGCTTCCTTTGCCATGCGTACTTGTCATGTGGATTTTTCCTTTAAGCAATCTGGAAAGTTCTTTAGAAATTGAAAGTCCAAGACCAGTTCCTCCATACTTTCTACTTGTAGAACCATCAGCTTGCTTAAATGCTTCGAAAATCACATTCTGTTTCTCTTCCGGAATACCAATTCCCGTATCAATAATTGAAAAAAGAACTGTCTTAGCTTGATCTAATTTACTCTTCGACGGGTCAATTGCACCGCCTGGTAATTCATTTGGACGGCTTATTTGTAAGGTGACACTTCCTTTGGACGTAAATTTGAATGCGTTAGAAAGGAAGTTTTTCACAATCTGTTCAACCCTCTGTTCGTCAGTACGAATATGCTCCGGTAATCCATCTGCAATTTCAATGTTCAGGCTGACACCGTTTTCTTTGGCAACGTGCTGGAAATTTCGTTTTATGTTACTGCAAAAATCCTTTAAATACATATCTTCAATTTGGAGATCCATCTTTCCAGACTCTACTTTGGAGAGATCAAGTACGTCGTTAATAAGCTCCAATAAGTCGTTGCCTGAAGAGTTAATTGATACAACTGATTCCACCTGATCTTCTGATAAACTGCCGTCCTTGTTATCACCAAGAAGTCTCGATAGAAGGAGGATACTATTTAAAGGAGTTCTCAGCTCATGGGACATATTGGCCAGGAATTCAGATTTGTATTTACTGCTCTGTTCCAGATCACGTGCTCTATCTTCAATAGTTTTTCTGGCAGCTTTCAGGTCCTCATTCTTCCTTTCTACATACTCTTTCTGTTCCTCTATTTCTTCATTGGTTTGACGTAGTTCTTCTTGTTGAGCCTGCAGTCTTGATTCAGAGTCTTTTAATGCAATTGCATTTTCTTCAAGCTCTTCATTGCTTTGACGAAGAGCCTCTTCACGTGCCTGAAGTTCTTCTGCTTGTTGCTGTGTCTGTTCCAGAAGGATCTCGGTGCTGTTTCTGGATATAACCGTATTCAAGGCAACTGCAATGCCCTCTGCAACCTGAGTCAGAAAAGTTAGATGGATATCCTGGAATTCGTTAAAAGAGCCTAGTTCAACAACACTGCTTACTGCGTTATTCAATATTAGCGGGAAGATCAGGATCTGTTTTGGTGTGGCTTCTACTATGCCTGAATTAATGTTGATAGAATTGTCAGGAAAGTCTGTTAAAAGAATATGTCTCTTTTCCAATGCCGCCTGACCTACCAGACCCTCACCGGGCATAAATTCATTCGGGGTATTCTTCTGCTGAACATAGGCAAAACTACCTATTGGTTTAAGACGCTTGTCATCACCAGACATATATAGTATCCCAACCTGTGCATTCAAATATTCAGCCAGATGCCCAATGATATTTCCACCCAATGCTTCAATGTCCTGTTCGCCTCGCATTTTTACATTCAGTTCCATCTGGCCAGTCTTGAGCCAGTTATGGGTATCATTTTTTTCTGTCGTCAGGCGTAAGTTAGAGATCATGTCATTAAAGCTGTCTGCTAGTTCTCCGATTTCACCTCTGGTCTTTATCTCAATATTGTGATCAAGTTCGCCTTCCGCAACACTTCTAACTGCCCTTGAAAGTGCTGTGATTGGTTTGGTTATACTTCTTGCTACAAAAAAGCATAATATAAACATTGCTATTGCAGAGCCGCCTGTCAAACCGGAATAGATGATAACAGAGATTGTTTTTTCAGAGGATAAATCTGTTGCTTCTTTAAGAATTTCCTGAAGTTGTGCATCTTCGACTTTTTTCAAATCGTTAATGCGTCCTGCTGTGATGGCAAAGACGTATTCAGGTTTCAGTCCAAAATTGCCACTCGTAAGATTTTCACTGATTTGCTTGCGTATATTCATGACAGCCTTAATATTTGGCTCACTCATTTTTGTGTGATACTCATTTCGTATTCTTTCTGTAATCTGGTATTCAAAAACTGAGAGTAATGCTTCCTGCCCTTTAGATACCCGCATCCAGTCATGCATTTCTGATTGAGTGACAGGTTTGTCTTCAGCAACAAGACCCGTTATAATTGCTCTCTCCTTGCCCGCCATCTCTTTGGCCATGATAAGGTTGATACAGGCCGTAAATGGAAATGAAAGTTCAGAGTCCTTGATAATAACACTCGCTTCTTGAAATGTACCCAGGATGTCATCTATTATTTCATCATAGAGGCCATTGGCTTCATTGTTTTCGATCGACATTGAAGAGATCTTTTCTCTGATAGAGGGCAGTTTCCAGAGTTTTCTTGAGGACGCATTGGCTCGTCTGGCAAATTTATAGCCAAGTTTTGCCATATCCAATGTTTTTGTGTCCTTGTCCATGACTTTATAATACCTGTCTGTAAGCAGTCTCTGCTTCTTCATTGTCTCTTCCATGCTGCTTCCACTACTGGCAATGAATCCGGCAGATGCTCCACGTTCTCTCTGTAATTGGTGAACAACCTGACTGGAAACTATCATATAATCTGCGATACTCTTGATCTGTTCAGCCTGTTTTTTAGCATCAAATTCACGAAGCAATAGAATTGCCATGAACCCACCTACTATCAGGGCCGGGATCAATGCCAATACAATCAGCTGTTTTATCAGTCCTAATCCTGAAGATCGTTTAGATTCTTTCTGCTTTGTACGAAGATCAGAGTTTTTCATTTCAAATTCCTGTCGGGGTCAAGTGGAATAGATTTTTGATAATGGTTATTAGTGAAAACGGTAAAATAGTGATAGCTCTTTTCATAATTCAGCCTTTTAACTCTAATTTCCAAATATCTGAATTTTATGTCTATAGGGTTATCTTAATTTTCGGCCATTTTGGTGTTTTCTTGATATGGAAAATTGAATTGTAGTTTTCAATTAAATGCGGGCCATTTGAAGAGATTGTTTTGTTGGTATCCAGTCCATAAGTACATAAATCCTGGGAAATCGTAACCAGCTGAAGCCTGTAAACTAAACTTGATTGTTCGATCACCAAGTAGATTGCCCATTGAGCCTTCAAAAATTTCTGCCAGATTAAATGCTCTTTTGTATTTTATAACTTTCGCTTCGTTTAAACCTGTTATGTCCTTGGCGAGAGTGATTGCATCTTCAATATAGCCCAATTGGTCGACCAATCCATTTTCCAATGCCTGCACTCCTGTATATATTCTGCCATCTGACAACTTTCTAACATCTTCCAGTTCCATATTTCTACCAGCGGCAATAATATTTATAAACCTTGTATACATTTCATCTACAATGTCATACAAGACCTTCCTTTCAGCGTCAGACATTTTTTTAAGAGGTGAGCCAATACTCTTCATATCTCCTGATTTTATCGAATTGTCCTGAATGCCGTATTTCTCAGCAAGATTAGCAATATTGATAAGAGGCATGATTACTCCAATACTTCCGGTAATTGTCGTCGGATGAGAAATTATTTTATCTGCAGCGGCTGAAATGTAATAGGCGCCGGATGCCGCAACGTCCTGCATGCAGACGATTACTTTCTTATTTGTTTGTTCTTTAAATTCCAGGACTTTTTTGTAGATAATATCGCTTGCTGTTATTCCTCCACCAGGACTGTTGATTTCCAATATCACAGCTTTTATCGCATTGTCGTCCCGTGCTTGCTTAAGTTGCTGTTTCACACTATCAACAATGCTTGGTGTTTCCTGGAAAAGTTTCTTTGATGATTGCCCGGTAATAACACCCTTCACTGGAATTAGAAGTATTTTATCAGTACCGCTTCCTCCTATTACTGTTTCGGAAAGTTTCTTGGTGCTTTCATCTTCAACCTGTGTTGTTAGTGCGCCCTTTACTACGAAGAGTCCCATGAACGAAATGGATAACACAATACAGCAAAGAAAAAAGAATATTGCCAATGAAGTTGAAACCCAAAAACCTACTCTGCTTTTTTTCTTATTATCTTCCATAATACGATTTTATAACCGGGTAAATAATGTGTTAACGTGATACTAATATGTTTCTCTGTTTGTTGATTCCTATGTAGTCATTAATTCAGAATCCATGTATCCCCAGTCTCCATAGCTCTTTCTGGTATACGGCGGATACTCAATTCCAATGTAGTCAAGTGCCTTACCTACCATGAAATCTACCTGATCGTTTATAGTCTTTGGATGGTAGTAGTATCCAGGCATAGCAGGTAAGATACAGGTTTGCGCTTTTGACAACTTCAACATGTTTTCCAGATGTATTGGAGTTAATGGAGTCTCTCGCGGCATGACAACCAATTTCCTTCCCTCCTTTAGTGTAACACTTGCAGCACGTTGAATGAGATTTGACGCAATACCATTTGCTATTGAACAGAGTGTGTTCATACTGCACGGTGCTATAATCATAGCTTTGGTTTTTAATGTGCCGCTTGAGATGGATGCTGCAATATCTGATATGTGGTGATAGGTTATGCTGTGACTTTCCCTATCAATAAATTTACTGATATTGAACTCATTTATATCTAAGGAGAGATTTAATTCACTTTCTATAACTTGTATAGCGGCTTCTGACACAATTAAGTGAACAGTATATGATTTATCGCTCAGCGCTTGTAAGAGGCGCTGTCCGTAAACCACACCACTGGCTCCAGTAATGCCTACGATTATATTTTCCATTTTGATGACACCCAATTAGATTTTCAACTCGTAAAAACTGCTGTTACAATTCTTTATGTCTTTTATCGGGACATTATTACAAATTTTTACATGAATTTCTATTCAATTACTCGCTTTATTTATTTTTATAACCGTTGTGAGGGGAAATCTAGTTGGGAAGTATTACATAACTCTTTAATTTGCAAGGACTTGCCATAAGGTGTGTTATGTATATGCATTTTGAATTACCAAGATATCATAAATAGCATGTGTATAAACAGCAATCCCTAAACCTCGAAAAATAAAGATTGCAGATAGAATGATCCCGGCAACCAGGCGGAACGAGAAACTGTGTATTGAGAAACTATCGCCGGATGGACCTATGTAATGCATGATAGAAAAGATGGAAGCACATATTAGTATACTGCCAAGAGAGCCAATAGCGGGATTGATTTTTAACGCTTTAACTATAATAAAGTAAATGATGCTTAACAGCAGCATGCGAAAGAGTATTTCTTCGTATATGCCTGCTCCAAAAGAGATAATTATTCCTTTTATAAAACTTTGTACGTATGAGTTAGAAATATCAAATGGCAAATATCCATGTACAAAAAAGAGTACTACGTATCCCAGGGAAAAACCATAAACCGCACTTTCAAAAAGCATAGGAATAAAAATTCTACAGCTTAAACGGTTCTTTCTCTCTATATAAAATATTGAACAGAAGGAGATGATGATGATTAATGAATTGAATACCAGGGTTGCGCTGTCACCAAAGAGCTCAAATGGTTTTTTTACAATAACGTCAGCACTGTTTTTTGTTTCAGCACCATAGAGTAGAATACCAATTTCATAAAAGACTAAAAGAGGCAAGATAAAGAGAAAGCTTTTCGGTAGATTTCTCGAACGTGTCAGATAATCATTCATGTGAAGTAAAAGATTACGAGCAACCCAACTGGCCAAAGGTAATAAGAGAAAAGATGCAGTTTGCCGTTATTGACTATTCTTATTAAGATGCGTAGAGAGATGTAACCGGAAATCGCGGCAACAACACTTCCAATTATGAGAAAAGAGATCTCTCCGCTTTGGAGAGTAATGGTGTCTTTTGCCATCATTGCCATAGCTCCCAGAATCGCAGGTATTACCAGTAGGAATGAGAATCTTGCAGCAGTCTCTCTGTCAACACCCCTGAATGTTGCCGTTGCGATTGTTGTGCCTGACCTTGATATGCCGGGGGTTATTGCAAGTCCCTGAACAGCACCAATTATCAAGGCGTCAAAAATCCCTAAACTCTTTTTATTGTTTTTGGTCTTTAAAAAATCAAATTTGGTAAACCATAGTACCGTACCGGTTACGATTAGCATATATCCAGCTATTCCAGGTCTGCTGAAAAGAGTTTCCAGTGCATTTCTAAAGGAAAATGCGATTATGACTGTAGGCATTGTACCGATTATTATTAGAAGAAAGAGACGTGTATGAGGATCGTTTTTAAAGATGTTAATAAGGCTTTCACCAGAGAAAAGTTTTTTGCAGGACTGGCAAGCACTTTTTAACATCATAAAAATGTCTTTGTAGAAAACTGCAAATATTGCCAAGAGTGTACTGAAGTGTAATGCTATTTCCCAAATAACACCCTGGGTTTCCATATCTAAGAAACCTTTGAATATTACGAGATGGCCAGAGCTGCTGATCGGCAAAAATTCAGTTAAGCCCTGTATCAGTCCAAGTACTATTGATTTTATTAACATTCACTCAGGGTACTATTAAAAATGATCAAAAGGGGGGCAGGAGAAACGATGGGAAGTATAGCAGTCTCAGAATTTAGTGTCAATAAATTTTGTATGAGTCGTGGTAAAATCAACACTAAGTAAAAAATGTTTAAAGAGAGTGAACAGGGAGCAATTCTCACACGAGAATTAATATGATTCGCCTTTTCGTATTTTAAATTAATGTTGACAATGACACCGTGTGTGATAAAATTTTTGAGGTGTTATCAATATTTTTTGAGGAAATACTGTGATGGTTCACATGGAATTATCAAGGATAATGATATCTGAGACAAGTGACCATCAGATAATTGTCCTTAAAGAAAAAGGCGGACAAAGAAGCTTTCCGATAGTTATAGGTTTGCATGAAGCATGGGCCATTGACAGAGCGGTAAAAGAGATACCAACGCCAAGACCTCTTACACATGATTTACTCTCAAGTGTGATAACGCAGTTAAGTGGGGGCGTTGAAAGGATTGAGATCAGTGACTTGAAGAATAACACTTTTTATGCAAAAATAGTCATTAAGCAAAATGGTAGTGCTTTAGAGATAGATTCAAGACCAAGTGATGCAATTGCATTGGCTATGCAGGGCAACACTCCAATATATGTAGCAAAGTCAGTTCTCGAAGAAGTCTGCAAGTGGGACAACTTAGAGTAACTTAGGATATAGATGTTTTTAAACCAGACCTTCTCAGATCTTTTCTGATTTGAGAGGTTCGGATTGATAAAAGCGGTTTTTCAGGAGGGATGGCCGAGTGGACGAAGGCGGCAGTCTTGAAAACTGCAGTCCTGGCAACGGGACCGTGGGTTCGAATCCTACTCCCTCCGCCAAAACAAAAGGCGTATTTTTAACTCACAAGTTATACGGAATCAAAAGAGATGTTTTTTCATCGTTGGAGAGGTGGCTGAGCGGCTTAAAGCGGTGGGTTGCTAACCCATTGTACTTCTTAATGTGGTACCCCGGGTTCGAATCCCGGCCTCTCCGCCATTTGATCATACCTTGTCTTATCAACTCCTGATTGTTTCGGTGTCATGCCTTTCGTGATAAAAACATTCTGAACGGACGGCTACAGTGTCATTCACTGGTCTGGTATGGATACTTTCTCTGATTTTAAGAGCCACTTCTTCAGAGAAATTCCTGACGAAAATCCTCCAAGTTTTCCATCCGTACGTATTACACGGTGACACGGAATTATTGGAGGTACCGGGTTTTTCCCGACCGCATTTCCTACTGCCCTGACGGCCTTTATATTACCAATTTCTCTGGCAATCCATTTATAAGTTCTGAGCTCTCCGTAAGGTATCTCACCTATCTTCTCCCATACCTTCCTTTGGAATACTGTTCCAATACCAAGATCTAATGACGCCTTGAAATTTACTTGATTGCCGTTGAAGTAATCAAGCATCTCATTTAACACGCTCTTTAGTTTGTCGTTATCTCTGATAGGGTTTTTTCGAAATCTGTTTCTTAGAAGTGATTGAAATCCGGCTTCGGAAATCTTTGAAAGATTAATAAAGCAGATACCCTTGGCAGTTTTTGCAACAAAGACGGGGCCAAATGGGGGGGTGAGGCAGGAGTAATGGATTATGTCTGTCATCCGCCTTTATGGCCAAATGTCAGACTGATTCCTTTTATAATGCCAATCATAATGGAAGTTATAAAGAGAATGGTTAACAACAGTGAAATGATATATGTCACTATTCTCCATGAGTTATCTAGCGCTTGATCCCACCATTTGTATGCCAGAAGTGATATTCCAAATAACTCAAGGAAAAACAGAGCTGTTCCCAGGATGATAAAGCCCAGCACTATATACTTTATATCACGCTTATGCGGAGCCATAGATACAGTGAAAATGATAGATGCAATTATGAATAGGATAGAGCTTATACTATGAAATCCGATCTTCCAGAATGCATTTAGTGTCATCCATATCATATCCAGGAAATTTTTTGCATAATCAAATACAAGTTTCATGGAAAACGTCATTTCATTCGGTAAGGATTCACTTACTTGAAGGGGATTCCCGAGGATGATAGAAGTTAAAACCAGAATAAAAGCACAGCCAAAGATAGGTGACGTCGCTATGAAAAAATCGAAGAGATATGGGACCTTTGGCCTGTCGTACTGCAAACCTCCACTATTCTCAATCTTGAAAATATTAAGATCTTTTATGGTGGTGCCGGTAATCAGGCAGAGAAAGGCATGGCTTAATTCGTGTATTACAGTGCCCGGAAAAAGAAACGTTTTGACAATCTTCAGGTTTAGATATTTTGACCACAGCTTTTCGATACCAAAGCTAGTGAAAATAATCACAATAAAACCGAAAGCAAAAGCCAAGTATACCGTTTCAGGTCTCCCAGTATGTCGTGGATAAAGTTTATATAGTGTGAAAAAAAGTAAAATCATTTTGTTTTTACTTTTTAGTGTAATTTTGACTGACGGCTTTGCAGGTTAACAAACCATCTAGAAGATGTCAATTATATAATAACACGTCCTGGCGGGTAAAAAATAAAGGGTATAAGTGGTTTTTAAGGTTAAGTTTTATTCTGATATGACGATAATAATAGTAAGTGAATCAATGGAACTTGTTGTTTGTGGAGGAACATGACAATGTATGAACAAGATCATGCAGGTAATAGTGCAAAATTTACAGTAGACGAGCTTTTGTCGATATTCAAAGCGGAAGCGCAGTCTATTTGTAAAAAACCTGAAGACATCCTTTCTGTAGCCGAAAGTACATTGAGCGATTTTATCAAGTGCTATAGCAAGTATGTAAGTATTGTTTGAAAAGATACGATTTTAGTACCGAACAGTCCAGATTATAAGAGATTTTCGATTATCTTCTTTTCAGGTTCAAATCTGTTTAACTGGCTTAAACCAAGGTGTTCCATTGCCGCTTCTATAATATTATCCCCAGAATTATTACCTGCATAGAATGCACCGGCTTCTATCAGGGCCTCTTTTGGAACAAGGCCAATTACCTCACTTCCAGTTGCCTCAACACCATGTTCCTTGGCTTGGGCTTTTATGGTCTCAAATACTTTGTGCATGGAGGTTTCCTTGTAATTAGTCAGGTTCAGGGATACTTGTGTTATATTGTATTCATTTAGTTCAACGCCTATTGCCTTCACATATTTCAAAAGTCCTGGGACTCTCCTCTTAACGCCTGTTTCATCAATTGTCATAGAACCAGATTCTCTTACCTTTTTAGCAATTTTGTTGGCTATACTTACGTCCCTGGTATTGAGATTTACGTTATAGGCAATCAGAAAAAAACGCGACCCAATAACGGTGGCACCAGCTCTTCTGACCTTGTCATTGTATTCTGTAGGTCCGTAATCAGGTATCCAGCTTTTCAGTTTTTGTTCCAGTCCTTCATATTCACCTTTTCTTATATTTTCAAGGTTTCTTCTTTCTGCCGACCTTGCGGTATCTTCATATAAATACACGGGAATGCCCAGCTTCTCGCCTACATCTTTTCCCAGTTCATCTGATAATTTTATACACTCATCCTTTGTTACATTAGCGACTGGTATTATGGGGCAGACATCCGTTGCTCCTATTCTCGGATGCTCTCCCTTTTGCCGTGACATGTCTATTAGTTCAGATGCTGTAGATATTGCTTTAAACGCAGCGTCTTTTACTCCTGATGGTTCTCCGGCAAAGGTAATTACTGTTCTATTATAATCCCTGTCCGGTTCGACGTTCAAGAGTTTGACGTTACGGGTTGATTGTACAGATGATGCAATTTTATCTATGATATCACTGTTCTGTCCTTCGCTGAAGTTTGGTACACATTCGATAATTTTTTTATCCGTATTGATCATTTTACTTAACAGGATCATATCCTGATCCGCCAAAAGGATTACATCTTATGACTCTCCAGATTCCCTTCAATAATCCTACAACAACACCTCTTTTCTCAATTGCCTCTACAGCATATTGTGAACATGTAGGGTAGAAGCGGCATGATGGGCGTGAGATCGGTGACAGGACTATCTGGTACACTTGTATGAACTTAACAATTAAATACTTCATTTTTTTAACTTATCGTTAATTTGTATCAGGATTATTTTGAATTTTTCTTCGATGGCCTTTAGTGTGAGTTCTGTTAACCCTGGTCTCGGGATTACAACAATATCTGCACCGATGTTCAACAATCCTTTATTCAATCGATATGCTTCTCGAAGAATTCGTTTAAATCTATTGCGCTTGGGAGAATTACCAAATTTTCTTCCCACGACCAGGCCGAGTCTGGAGACAGAGTCGCCATTTGATAGCGCATATATCTTCAGCTGATTGTTGCCGAATCTCTCACCATTATCAAAGACTAGCTGAAATTCTCTTCGTTTTAGTAACCGCTCTTTCTTGGAAAAACCTTGATCCATTTTTCCAATACTAATAGTTTTAAATCATATATTCAAGGAGAAACGCAACCCTCTCATTGCTATCAACTTCAATCTGCATTTTAACTTGACAGTATGTTCTTTATTGATAAAATATTCTCTTAAGTTTGGCTCTCAATTTATCTCATCATATCTCCAAATCTCATCATAATATAAGACATAGCATATAATGTAAGACATTGTTATGCAGATCGTTAGAGGAACACAATTGGAAGATCTTGAACAAACCAGAATTGAAAAATTAAATAAGCTAAGGGAAAAGGGTGTTGATCCATACGGAGCATGTTATAACAACGCCACGCCTTTAAAAGAAGTAGTAGATGGTTACTCGGAGGAAGACGAGGGAAAGAAGGTAAAATGCGCTGGAAGGATCATGACCATGAGGCGCCAAGGTAAGGCATCATTCCTTCACATAAAGGATTGGTCTGGTAAACTCCAGGTTTATGTGAAGATGAATACAGTGGGTGAAGAAAAGTATGAAATTTTTCGCTTGCTGGATCTGGGAGACATAATCGGTGTTGAAGGTGGATTAGTTAAGACTCGAACCGGTGAAATAACAGTCTTTGCTGACGACCTTACTGTGCTTTCCAAAGCCCTGCTTCCGCCACCTGAAAAATGGCATGGATTGAAGGATGTTGAGATCAGATACAGGCAGCGCTACATTGACCTTTCGTCAAATGATGATGTGATGGACCTTTTTCTGAAAAGATCCAGTATTATAAAATCAATAAGAAATTTTCTTGATAACAGAAAGTTTGTTGAAGTTGAAACTCCTATGATGCAGGCCATCCCAGGGGGTGCGGTGGCAAGGCCATTTATTACCCATCATAACTCCCTGGATATGGAATTATTCTTACGAATCGCGCCTGAATTGTATTTAAAGAGACTGCTTGTTGGAGGCATGGAAAGAGTCTACGAAATTAACCGTAATTTTCGTAATGAAGGTCTCTCAACACGTCATAATCCAGAGTTCACGATGATGGAGCTCTATCAGGCATATAGTGACTATAATGGAATGATGGAGCTGACTGAGACTCTGATTTCCGGCCTGGCTCACGATCTATATGGTACTTTTGAGGTTCCTTATGGTGAACGAACTATAGATTTGTCTCCTCCATGGCAGAGGAGTACATTTTCTGAGCTATTGTCCAAATATGCTTCAGTTGATTTAGACGATGAAGAGGGGTTGAAAGCTAAAGGCAAAGAGTTAGGTATGGATGTCAAAGGCGTTCACAAGGACATTATTGCTGAACATATTTTTGGCGAGCTCGTTGAAAAAGAGTTGTGGAATCCAACATTTGTAATTGACTACCCTGTCAGCATCTGTCCGCTAACAAAGGCTTGTGAAGATAACCCTAATCTTGCACAGAGGTTTGAAATGTACATTGCAACAATGGAACTTGCAAATTCATATTCAGAGCTTAACGAACCGCTCGAACAAAGCAAGCGATTTCATGAACAGGCAGCTGATGATACAGAGGGAAAGATAGACGAAGATTTTCTAAAGGCACTCAAATACGGAATGCCGCCTGCCGGTGGTTTGGGAATCGGGATTGACAGACTGGTAATGATCCTGACAAATAGTGCTTCCATTAGAGATGTGATTTTGTTTCCATTGCTGCGACAACAATCTTGATAAAGTAGGGAGGGTTTCCCTGCCGATC
>JABGRF010000271.1 GCA_018648405.1 Candidatus Scalindua sp. | reverse complement strand
CAAATACCATCCCATTTACAACATCGTTATCTCTACCGACATTAATCACTATACTGTACTCATCGAGTATTTTGGCTACCTTACCCTCTATTTTTTCCATATTTATACCCTTAAATAATACCGCTATAATTATCCTTATTTAAAATAACGCGTTTTACTATAACCTTTTGATTACTAAAAACTTCAGGTATTTCCGTCACTTCTGTCTTCATTGGAAACTACGTTATATTGTAAAGTGTTAAGCCATTATATTTTAGACCATTTTTTTGTCAAGGAGAATTGAATGGGCAGGGTTGCATTGTTTTGTTTCTCTATTTCATTAAATGCAAAAACAACCTTGCCAAATCATTGCAACTACCTATACATTTTGCCAAAAGTCAATCATAATCGCGACTTAAGAATATCCATTTTGAAAGTTTTTTTATCCTTTCGATAAACTATAGTATTTATTGTTATTTTTCTCTAATCTTTTCACTCTTTCTACCGAAAAGTAAGAAACAGGTATACATATAATACGTATATTTTGTATACGGCAGAATTTGCCTTTTACCCGTGCAAGAATTTTTTTTAGTGAAAGGTGTGTGATGAGAAGGGTTCTATTTGTAGATAGTGATCAGAGTGCGGCCCGGGAATTACAAAAAACACTTGAACCAATGTGTCCTGAATGGGAGATGAAAGTTGTTGCGACAGGAGATGAGGTTCTGGATATCATGTCCAGAACTGCCTTTGATGTCGTTGTGCCAGATATCTCCATACAGGGAATGGATGGTATAGAATTACTTGGCATTGTCAGTGAACGCTATCCAGAAACAGTTCGCATCATCCATTCAGAGCTTTCTGATCCGGAAGAGGTTTTGAAGTCAACCATGGCTGTACACCAATTTTTGATGAAGCCCTGTTGTGCAGAGACAATGAAAAATACTATTGAGCGGACATGTAAACTTAGAGATCTGCTTAGGGACGATAAACTAAAAAAAATTGTAGCAGGGATAAGAAATCTGCCCAGTGTTCCAGTTTTATATAATTTAATTGTATCAGAAATGCAATCTACCGAACCTTCCCTGAAAAAGGTAGGTCATCTCATTTCACAGGACGTATCAATGTCTGCCAAAATCTTACAGCTGGTTAATTCTTCCTTTTTTGCTCTTCCGTTGAAAATTACTGATCCGCAGCAAGCGGCCGTTTTTGTAGGTATAGAGTCTCTGAAATCACTTGTGCTTTCTCTTCATGTGTTTTCTTCCATTTCAAAAGATGCCGAATCATGTGGATTTTCATTGTTGAAAATGTGGAGGCACAGTTTGAGGACAGGCAGGCTTGCCGCAGATATTGCTCGCGCTGAAGAGGCTGATAGAAAAGTAGTTGAAGAGGCAATGATCGCCGGGATGCTGCATGACATAGGAAAATTGATATTGTTGAAAGTGCCTAGACAGTACAATAAAGTGATGGAACTTACTGAAACAACCGGTTGTAGTTTTGCAGAGGCTGAGTATACCGTTATGGGTGCTTCTCATTCAGAACTGGGTGCTTATCTTTTAGGGCTTTGGGGTCTTCCCCGTAATGTGGTTGAAGTGGTTGCCTTTCACCACCGCCCGTCAAGGTTGATAGAGAGTATGTTTGCTACGTCAGATGAGTCTGCTCAGGAAGATTCAGGTGAAACAGGATCAAAAGATGTTGATCCTGAACTCCAGTCAGTGGAAGACAAGACAACCGGGTTTAATGCATTAACTGCTGTGCATATAGCAAATGCAATGACGACTCAAGGAAATTGTTCTTCTGAGACTTCTTTTCCAGATATTGATATGTCGTATTTAAAAGAACTTGGTCTGACAGATAAATTGCCTGAGTGGATTGAGCTTTACAAGAATACAAAGCAACTATCAGAGATAAATTTACAGCTTACTTAGATACGGTCTTGATACATATTCGATCTGTTTAAAGAAACTTGCTTAGTAATAAATGTATTGAATAATAAAGCTATCCTGGAGTTTTGAACTAATAGCAAACAGGCGAGCGTTCACATCCAGGCGAAATCCTACCTGCCTGACTTTCCGTCTGGTAAACCTGTAATATCTTTATGTACCATGTTATTTGAGTTTCCTTTTCAAAAAAGCATTTCTTCTAGGGCTACCATAAAATCCACAATGACAACCATTCGTAATTTTGTATATGAGAGCCTGATTCCGCCTCTATAGAGCTTTCTATTCTCAATAAATTTGCGAGAATTCATGGTATAAAATGGTTTCTTGACACTCTGAGCCCACTCGTTATAATTTTGAAGTACTCTAGATTTTATACCATTTTTACCTTTTTTTTAAGAAAATGCCAATAATTGCTGGTATTGATGAAGCCGGTTATGGTCCCACATTAGGCCCGTTTGTTCTCTCAAAGGTCGTAATGGAAATACCTGATGAATATCACCAGGAAACAAACATCTGGCACCTCCTGAAGGACGCGGTTTCTGAAAAAATTCAAAAACGTGGAAATCGTATAATCGTTGGTGATAGTAAAAAATTATACCAGCAAAAAACCGGATTAAAAATGCTGGAAGAGGCAGTTTTGTCTTTTGTATGGCACACAAAGGGCCCGGTAACAAAATTTACTGATTTACTGAAACTATTGTCAGGATGCGATGAAGGTGTTCTGGAAAAATATCCATGGTATCAGGGAAAAGATCTTGATCTGCCAGTTGCTTCAAATGTATCTGCGATCATGAATTATGCGGATGTTTTCAATGATACGGCAAACTTGCGGGATGTACGCATACTTGACATAAAAAGCCGGTTTCTGTGTGTGTCCGAGATAAACAATCAACTTGAGATTCTTGGTAACAAGTCTTTACTCCTTTTCAATGATTGTGTAACGCATCTTAAAGAAATTTTCGAATACTACGGGACGCACGAACCGAAAGTTTTAATAGATAAACACGGGGGAAGAAACTACTATAAAGAATTGCTAGCACAGAATTTTGAGGGATGTAATATAGATTCAATTGTAGAAGGAAACCCTTTGTCAACCTACAGTATTAAGAATGAAAGTAAAAAGATGGATGTCTCTTTTATTGTAGGCGCAGACTCAAAGTATTTTCCAACGGCACTTGCTTCGATGTTCAGTAAGTACATCCGTGAACTATTTATAAAATTATTCAATTCGTTCTGGCAGGAAAAAATACAGGACATAAAGCCAACTGCCGGTTATCCAGAAGATGCCAGGAGATTTCTGTCTGAGATTCATGAAGCAAGGAACAAGTTGAATATCAGTGATGATATTTTAATCAGGGCTAAATAATGCAGCAAAGTGTTGGCTACTGAGAGCATAGATTAATTTACGAATTACGGTTTCAGATTTACGATTTAATATAAAAGGAGTGAAGAATATGGGAGTTAATGTTGCAGTAGTAGGGGTCACAGGAGCTGTAGGAACAGAGATGCTCAGGGTGCTTGAAAGAAGAGATTTTCCTATTGATGAATTAAGACCGCTCGCTTCAAGCCGTTCGGCAGGAAAGAGCGTACTCTTTCGTGGAAAAGAGGTGCAGGTACAGGAATTAACGGCTGATTCATTTGACGGGATGAACATTGGACTCTTCAGTGCAGGAGGTGGTATAAGCAAGGAATTTGTGCCTTATGCTATTGAGAAGAATTGTGTTGTCGTGGACAACACCAGTGCCTTCAGAATGGACGAAGACGTACCGCTGGTTGTACCGGAAGTAAACGCAAACAGGATTTCGGAACATAATGGTGTGATTGCAAATCCAAATTGTTCAACTATACAACTTGTTTTAGTTTTAAAGCCAATACACGATGCGGTAAAAATCAAGAGAGTGGTAGTTTCAACTTATCAGGCAGTATCCGGAGCCGGCTACAGTGCCCTGGTGGAATTAAAGAAGGAGACCGAGCATATACTTTCTGAAAAGAGTGAAGGATTTAATCGCACCATATTTCCTCATCAGATAGCATTTAATGCCCTTCCTCAATTACCTCAGAGTGATGCATTTCTGGAAAACGGTTATACAGATGAAGAGATGAAGATGATTAATGAAACAAAGAAAATCCTGGAGGACAGCTCATTCCGCATAACAACAACTACCGTGAGGGTACCGGTATTCAGGGGCCACAGTGAGTCGGTTAACATAGAAACAGAGGTACCGTATAGTGCTGACCAGGCCAGAGACTTATTGAGTAAGGCGGAAGGCATTGTCGTCCTTGATGATCCTTCAAAGCAGTTGTATCCATTGGCAACAGATGCCGTCGGCAAAGACGATACTTTTGTGGGAAGAATACGGGAAGATAGCTCTGTCGAGAACGGACTAAACATGTGGGTCGTAAGCGATAATTTACTGAAAGGTGCGGCACTTAACGCAGTTCAGATTGCTGAAAAGTTATTGTAATCTATATTGCATGAGTAGCCTGTATTCTCATTTCTGTACTAAATAAATATGCGACATCTTTTGTCAGCCACAATCTTGGTAATACTCACATGCGGATGTTCCTTTGCACAAAAAAATGAGGAAGTCTTATATCAGACGTCAACTATAAACGCTCTGTTGGATGAGATCTATGATGGGAATGTGACATTTGGGGAATTAAGGAGACATGGCGATCTTGGCTTGGGAACGTTTAACAACCTTGATGGCGAAATGATTGGATTAGATGGGGTGTTTTATCAAATTAAAGCGGACGGAATCGCTTATCCTGTTGACGATTTAATGAAAACCCCGTTTGCCGTGGTTACTTTCTTCGAATCAGACGAAACAAAGGAAATAGACAAGTCAGTAAACTATAAGCAGCTAAAGCTATTTTTGGACAGTATGTTGCCGACAGAAAATATCTTTTACGCATTCAAAATTGAAGGGGCATTTGAGTATATCAAGACAAGGAGTGTTCCCAGGCAGAATAAACCGTATCCACCGCTTGTTGAAATAGTAAAGAACCAACCAATATTTGAGTTTCATGATGTAAAGGGTACGTTAGTGGGGTCCTGGTTTCCAGATTATATGAAAGGAATAAATGTTCCCGGTTATCATTTTCACTTTATTACTGAAGATAAAAAGGCTGGAGGGCATTTACTTGAGTGTCAGACAGACAATGTAAGGATTGGAATTGATTATACTTCTAATTCGTATCTGTCACTGCCGGAAGATGATGATTTTTATAATGCAGAGCTGTCAAAAGAAAATCGGGATACGTTAGAAAAGGTGGAGAAATAAAATAAGGAGAACGCCAGTAAGAGTTGTTTTACAATTCCTACCCGTGCAGTTCTCCTTATCATATTTTATACTTGTCATAGTACCTTCCCGCCTAGGTCTGTACTTTGCAAGAAATTAATCGTCAATAGTTATGCATTCAACAGGACACTCTTCTGCTGCCTGTCTACAGTCTTCCTCTGCACCACCGGGAACGGAATCACCCTTCACAACAGCGACGTCATCTTCCATGTCAAAAACTTCCGAACATGTTGTTACACAGAGTTCACAACCAGTACACTCATCAGCATCTATTGTAGCCTTCATTTACTTCCTCCTTTTATAAAAAAATAATTATGCTTGATTCTTTACTAACAAAAAACCGACACGATTTTTCTCGCAAATATAAGATTATTAGCTAGATTAATATAGATAATCCTTATTAATTGTCAAGCTTTTTTATACAGTAAAATTTTTAAAGACTCTGGAGTGTTTTTAGATAACACGATATTGCATAAGTAGTTATACTCGCATTACATAAGGAAATGCTGGAAAGTGTTTAAACAGTTTCTTCTTGACAATAACTTTCATGTCATTATATTCGAAAGCATAGTCAATTTTAGATTGATTACTGTACTTTGAAAATTCTAAAGTTTGTTTACGGGCGTTCGCGAACAGCAACTTACTGCTGGTAGCGACATAATAGGGAAGTCCCTTAAAGGGCACGGACCCGCCGCTGTAATCGGCTACTGAGACTGCATATCACGATCTGTTTCGTGATAACAGGCCACTTCTCCCGGCTTTGACCGGGGTGGGAAGGCGCAGTCATTAGGATGACCCGATAGTCAGAAGACCTACCCGTAAATACTTCACAATAACTCTTCGAAGGTAAAGAAGGTGGAGGCATGATACGTTTATTGACAATTAGACAATATAAAGCCCGAATCTTCACATCGAAGATTCGGGCTTTTTTTATTTTCAACTTTCAGGATAGAAACAAACTGACTGTAGCGGAAGGCTTTAGCCTTCCATCATGATTTAGTATTTATCTGTGAGAATCTGTGTCCTATTTATTTTAAATTTTTACTGTGTGTGAGATTTAAGGGAATCCCCGCCGAGCTGAAACTCGGTTAACGGGAGCTGCCCCGCAACTGTAATCGGTGACGAAATCTGCAAAATACCACTGTCCGCTTCCGGCGGATGGGAAGGTGCAGAATCCAGAATGATCCGAAAGCCAGGAGACCTGTCTTACACGTCTTTTCTAACACTTTTTTCCGAGGGGAAAAGGAGGTTCATATGAGATATGCACATTATTTACTGCGCTTATCCTTAATTGTGTTTTTTTTAAATTTAACTATTGCTACGGTAATAGATGGAAGATTTGGCAAGGATATTTGTGCTGAAGAAAGAAAATCTCTTGATGATTTATTCGGTAAAGCTCACTCAACAGTTGTATCTGATCCTCGCTTTTTTGAGCATGAGCATCTCTTTGATTTTAAACAAAGGAGCCTACTTGAAGGCAAGGGTTTCTCGTTTGATCTGGTCTATACATCTGACTTTGTAACCAACCATTCAGGTGGGTTAAAGAGAGCCGGTTCCGGTATTGATACCTCTATAAGCTATCTTTCAAATACCGACTTGTTAGTTGAGCTTGATACGGAAAAGGCAGGTTTATGGAAGAGTGGGATGTTTCACGTGCACTCCTTTAACCACCATGGCGCTAACCCATCAGAAGACTATATAGGCGATTTGCAGGTAGCTGACAACTTTGAGTCTGAAAAGGGGACAAAGTTGTATGAATTCTGGTATGAACACTCTTTTGACCTGTATGGCACAGATTTGTCTATGTTAATAGGACAGCATGATTTGAATAGTGAGTTTAATATATCCGAGTACGGATTACTCTTTTTACACTCTTCCTTTGGTTTTAATAGTGAAATCTCAAATAATATTCCTGTGGCTAATTTTCCCATAGCTGCTCTTGGTGCCAGAATGAAGTGGGAACCCACGAAAAACCTCTATTTCATGGCAGAAATATCAGATGGTGTTCCGGGCAAGAACGATTGTGGAACGCACATAAAACTGGACAGTAAAGAAGGTTTTTTAAACTTTTTTGAATTAGGATATCATTTTGGTGACCAGGAAGAGAGCCGGACAATGCCCGGAACGTATAAGTTCGGATGGTGGTATCACACTGATGAATTTGATGATGTTCGTGACACGGATGAAAACGATAATGCTATTGTGCATGATGGCAATTACGGGGTTTATTTTATTGCCGACCAGATGTTTCTTCCGGGCGAAGGTGACACTGGGTTGGGTGCCTTCTTCCAGATAGGTGGAGTGCCGGATGACAGGAACGAAGTGGGTTTTTATATTGGCGGAGGCATTCATTATAAAGGGATAATCCCGCACAGAGAGGAAGATATTTTAGGACTGGCAGTGGCACATGCTCAGATAAGCGAAGATCAGCGTGATGCAGAAGATGTGGTTGAATCTGATGGTTTGAGTTTTCACAGTAGGGATAGTCACGAAACAGCCGTGGAATTAACATACCGAACACAACTCTTCCCCTGGCTTGCCATACAGCCGGGGCTGCAGACTATTTTTAATCCGGGGGCTGATTCTTCGTCAGACAATGCCGTGGTTTCTATAGTGAGATTCCAGATAAATTTTTAATTCTGCTTAGTTTCTAAATCGGTGATTTCTTGCCAGACTAATTGTTTATTAGATAGGTTTTACTACAATATATAAACATATATGCGAAAAGATAGTTACGTTAATATCTCCTATCAAGACCAACTCCTTAAACCTTCGGCATTGTCTATGATCATTAACTTATTTACTGGAGAGAATATGATTAAGTTGACAGGCTTAAATATTAAAAGTAGAATTATCCCCTTGTAGTTCTGATCTTAAACAATTTAAGAATTTGGATACAGGTCATTCCGTCTTGGATGTTAATGACGGAATTTAAAAGGGAATCCCTGGAAGAACAGGGAACGGACCCGCCGCTGTAGTCGATGACGAAAATTGCAAGGCCACTGTTCGCCGCAGGCGTATGGGAAGGCGCAATGAGTAGGATGATTCGATAGTCAGAAGACCTGCCTGTAACTGCTTCACGCGATCTTCGATGGTAAAGAAGGTGAAGGTATATTGATAATAAGCAGCAAGCTAACTTGTGTGCAGACTTATCGGATAGCCCGTACCTTTTTACTATGAAAAGATACGGGCTTTTTTTGTGACTAAACTGATTGAAATGAAAAAAATATTACTAGGCATATCTATTGTTATTGCTCTTCTGCTGTTGCCGCATGTCGCGTATGCAATGCATATTACTGAAGGTATATTGCCTCCAAAATGGGTTATATTCTGGTTTGTTTTAGTAATACCTTTCGTTGTTATTGGTACGTTCAGGCTGAAAAAGAAGAAAAAGGTTGTACCTGGCTTTCTGCCATTAGTGGGATTAGTCGGGGCCGCCGTATTCGTTTTTTCATGTTTTCCAATTCCGGTGATAGGTTTGAATGGAATGGCGACTGCACATCCGGCTGGAACAGGAATGAGTGCTGTTTTGTTAGGGCCTTTTGTGAGCGTTGTTATAGCGGGAATTGCACTTTTCATACAGGCACTTTTTCTTGCACATGGAGGGCTTACGACTCTGGGAGTTAACATCTTTTCAATGGGAGTACTCGGTTCATTTTCAGGATACTTTGCATTCAGGTTGGCTCAGAGGATGGGTCTTAAGTTGTTTTGGTGTGGCTTTATTGCCGGAGTTGTTTCTGACCTGTGCACTTATATGGGAACCTCTATAGGGTTAGGACTCTTGGTATTTGAAGGGGACGAATCATTCTCTGTTGCCATGATGCACAGCGCAAAGGCAATGCTGGAGATTTTTGTTGTGTTCATGGCTACTTCTCAGGGGCCTCTCTGTATTGCTGAAGGCATTGTCGTTGGCTTTGCATTGTCATATGTATATAAAGTTCGTCCGAGTATTTTATACAACCTGAGGGTTATAAAAGAGCAATAATTGAGAAATTCCTCAATCCTTAAATTCGTTTTATTATGATAAAGTGTTTCACTGCTTTTGTATTCATATTATGTTTTGCACAATCGCATATCTTGTATGCGGCAGGGCTGGATATGCCTGCTGCAATAGAAAATATTGAGGCGGAGGAAACAGTATCGTCTGAAGAAGAGGGAAAATGGACGGGAATTGATGTGAGTATTGTAGGGAAATATGCCGAAAAATATGGCCATCCACCAAGGGATCCATATATCAATACTGACCAGGGAGATCTCCTGCTGTTTGTTTTTACATTTTTTGGTCTTGTCGGTGGTATCGTCATTGGTTACAACTTCAGGAAACTGTTTATTGAGGGAAAAGACAATGGATCTTCACCGCTCCCCGGACAAAAGGCGCCGAGGACAAGAAGACGCTAAGGTCGCAAAGAAAAACAATTATTCCCTGCAGGTTCAATCATGTTGATTGAACCTAACGTTTGGGTTCAGCTTATCAGCCCGACAATGTCATTCTGGCGGGCAAGACTGAACCAGCCTGTGCAAAGTTGAAATTAGGCGAAAAATTAAAAATTTAGAATAACAGATAAACAGGGAGTTAGCCTATCTGGTTCATCCTGTTATCCTGTCTAAAAACACATAATCATGGAAATATTAAAGCATGTTGTTATGGATCATTTTGCGCAAAGGCGCAATTGGCTTACAAATATAGAGGTGAGGGTCAAACTGTTTTATATTGGTATAGGTTTGGTTCTTAATATTTTATCTAATGACATTACGCTTCCGTTACTGTTTTTTGTTACATCCTTGATATTGTTAATGACCATAAAGGTGTCATTTCTAACGTTAGGCCTTCGAATGATGATGCCGTTTCTGTTCGGGATATTTATTATGATTATAATGGGGTTGCACAAGGGTGAGACAGTAGTGCTTTCCGGTACGCTTTTCGGTTATGAACTCGCCTTTAAAAAAGAGGGATTGCAGATTGGCCTGTTGCTGTTTACAAAGGTGGCGGGGGGGGTAATGCTCATGCTCTTATTATCCTTTACTACAACGATTACAAAGATATGCATGGCCGCCCGCTGGATGAAGATGCCGGAGACCCTGATAGAAGTTTTGTCATTTGTATATAGATACCTGTTTTTGTTGATTGAAGAGACGGAAACAATGATGTCTTCACAAAGAAGCAGACTGGGATATGTTACATGGTTTAAGACAATAAAATCATTTGGGAGCCTTGGAGGTATGCTGATCATCAGATCAATTACCAGGGCGGAAAGTGCCCATGTAGCTATGGTCTCCAGAGGCTATGATGGGGGGCGTGTGCTAACCGTTCAACTTAATCCATTAGTGCGAAGCGATTATGCCCTGTTCTTGTCATGTGGGGTTTTACTGACATTTTTGTCCTATTTGGGGTTTTTCTGGTAAGAGATTGATATATGGAAATTTCAATATTGATAGCAACTAAGTTATTATGTTCAAAATAAAAGCTGAAGAGTTAACACATAAATATCCTGATGGTACACAGGCGCTGAATGGCGCTAACATCGATGTCAGGGGAGGTGAATTCCTTGCTATACTTGGTGCAAACGGATCAGGGAAGACGACACTGCTGAAACATTTCAATGGTCTGTTAAAGCCTGTATCAGGTTCAGTAATTTTAGATAATAAAACATTAAGCGTGTTTAAACCGAGTGATGTATTCAGGAAAGTAGGGATGGTTTTCCAGGACCCTAATGACCAGCTCATTGCGCCTACGGTTGAGGAGGATGTTGCCTTTGGTCCGACAAACCTGGGTCTAAGCTATGATGAAATTATGAGCAGGGTTAATACTGCACTCGAACTGGTTAAAATGAAGGAGTTTGCCAAGAAGGCAATCCACGCACTCAGCTACGGTCAGAGCAAACGAATATGTATAGCCGGAATCCTTGCCATGGAGCCGGAAGTACTCATATTAGATGAACCGACCAGTGGACTTGACCCTGACGGTGTAAAAACTGTAATGAAAATACTGAATGATCTGAATAAAAAACAGGGTATTACCATAATACTTGCCACAAATTCTGTTGACCTTGTACCTGTTCATGCGGACAGGGTTGCCATTATGGATAAAGGTATCGTTGTGCAGGAAGGTACTCCGGAAAGTATTTTTACAGACTCCGAAAAGCTTAACAGCCTTAAACTGGAGCTGCCACAGATAGCGCAATTAATGGAACTGTTACGTGACAAAGAAAAACTGCCAATAAATCCACTCCCTCTGACAATCGGACAGGCGAGACAGGAGCTTGCACATCTATTCAGTAGAGAAGACAATGTCCTGCATACCGGTTCAACCTTGCCTGCCTGAACAAGTTGCATGTATTGATTTGTATTATGTGTGTTCTGGGATTCTGCTGAAGGGAAGGCTGTTTTACATCAAATAAAAAAAGGCTCTCACAGTGCCGTGCAGTAGCTTCAACCCACCGATTTATTTAATATAAATGATATTTGATTAGGTTGCGAAGCAATACGGTACACGAACCTGCAAAAGCCTTCTCTTTTTGTAAAAAAGACTCTTATTCAATATGTTGTGGAATAGCTTCAACCTAACAATTTATTTAATGTAGGTTATATGTGTTTTAGGCTGCAAAGCAATTCGTTACACGAACATGTAAAAGTCTTCTCTTCTTGTAAAAAGGACTCTTACTCAACATGTTGTGCAATAGCTTCAACCTAACAATTTATTTAATATAGGTTATATGTGTTTTAGGTTGCGAAGCAATTCGTTACACAAACTTGTAAAAGTCTTTTCTAATTTATTCTATCTTTATTATCGACATATACTGTAAAGTCTTTAGTAGGAAAATTCATTTTCTGATTGAATAGAATAGCAATATACATGCCAGTCAAGCAGCACAATATTGTTGTTTTTTATGTTTAGTGAATCACGAATCATAAGTCACATCTTCGCAAAATGTTAGTTAGATCCTTTCATTATCAGGTCGAAAAATTTAATGTTCTTGATAGATTTGATTAAAGAAAAAATTTTCTCTTTCTGGTTAATTATTCCACAGACATGTTAAAATGTACATCAGACTCTACAGAATCAAACAGCTGTTTTATGCAATACAGTGAGATTTGATGAAGATATGGTATGATTTCTGGTTATTACCAGTCGAGGTCGCTTATCATTTTTCCTCTTGATTTTGGTAGTTACCTGAGTATTATAAACCGCTTAGCCTGCACAATTTACAAGTTTTCATGCCATATAGAAGTGTATTATCATGTGTTAAATATACTATTCTTAAATTAGTAATCTGGTTTTCTGGATATCTTTACAATGAAACGTAGTGTTTTGATATTACTGGTATTTTCAGCGATAAGCCTTGTTGCCACGCTTTTACCTAGATACATTGGGAGAAATAAATTATTACAAGGAGTAATGAGCAATCGCTCGGAGCAAAAACAGGAAGCTAAACCAGGTTTAAGCGATTCCAGTAACAGAAATGATTCAATGCTTCTGTTTATGAGAAGAGAGGTCGAGGAGATTGAGAGACTTAAGAGTATCCTGGGAAGTGAATCAGAAGTAGTTCTGGATCCTATATCAGAAATTGTTAAAGAGATGATATCAGTTTATTCTGAGTACGAGAGTGCTATGATAAAGGTTTTCTCGGCTTTAGAATTCAACGCTATTAATACTCCTGAAGATATTGGCAAATCTATAGAGAGTGCGAGGTGGGCTGAAATAGCGGCCAATAGAATGGTGCGACTCAACAAAGAGATGGGGACAAAACTAAAAGAGTCCCTTATTGTAAGCCAGGAGCCACCCTCAGATACCGATTTCACCATACAAGGTTTTTATCGAACCGCTGATATAGAGAGAAGAAGTGGACTATATAGAATGAGTGTGGAGGTAATGAGAGAGGCCAGACTGGTTCTGCAAGTCCTGAAAAAAGAGTGGGGTGCCTGGGAGTACAACGTGGAAGAGGGTGGCGTGCTTTTCGAATCCAAGAGCAGAGTTGTCGAATTCAATAGTGCTATGGCACGGATTGGAGGTCTTGTGCAGAAGATTAAGGAGCTGCAGCTTGCGATCCTAAAAACTTACAAAGGTGATAATTGACCGGCGCGTATGGAAACGCGCCCTACATGATACCAATATTCCTTGTATGTCGGGTTTTTGTACCCGACATAATCATGATTTACTTAACATCTGCTTTCTTTATACATGCCTCGCAGGTTGTCCCTTTGTCAAAACAATCTTTGCAATCAATCTTAGATTTATCTGTGTAGCCTATTTTACAAGAGGCGCACCAGATAGTTTCTCCGGATTGTCCCTTTTTACACGCGGCACATTCTTGTTTGTGAGCTTCACTGCTTTCTGCTTTTTTCTGTGACCTGAGTGATTGTATAAGATTCATGTTATTTTCAAGTGTGTTCAATCTTCTCAGGGTAGCGGCCTCACTCTGCATGTCTATGTACTTCTTTATCATGTTGGACCATGAAATATAGGTAAACGCGTTCGGATTGGTATGGGCCATTCCCTTACGAATAAGAAACGCATCATTCTCCCACATGTATAAGAAGTCCTTCTCAATCCTGCTTGGGTTTCCATCCTTTGCCCAGAATTCACCATAAAATCCACCCAGTGTATCAGGCCATTTTTCTCCTACAGGGGCAGGTGCATGAGGGCGATTTTCCGGCATTGGATAAAGGGCCTTCTCACTGTACAGTGACTTTAACAGCCCAAATGACTCCTGTATGTAAGCAAAGACAGCATCCGACGCCAGGTCCATTGATGTAAGGTAATCTTTTGCGAAGATCTTTGAATGGCACTTTCTGCACGTTGAGATCCATGCCTTTCGCCTTGAAACCAGTTCGGGATTATTGTTTATAAATTCGCTGGGTTTGACCGGTGGATCTGCAAAGAGATTGTTGTAAAAGAGCACATCTCCTTCTCCCATTATCGCCTTCTGAGCCATATTGTGTGAAAATTTTCCCTTATACTGCATGTGACAGAATGCACATGTCGGTGCTGGTGCTGAGTACTCCTTGAGCGGTTTGTTCCAATCCCATTGATGTCCTTCTGTCTTGTATATTGTACCGTGCTTCGAATTTGTATAGTCCTCAATATCCGGGTGATCTGGTCCGTTATGACAGGTGGCACACGCCTCCGGTTTGCGAGCTTCAGATGCTTTGAACTCATGTCTCGTATGGCAACTGTCGCACTTGTGCTGTATGTTGTGGCACATGTCACATCCCTGAACTATGTTTTTGTCCATAGCCGCCCAGATGTCTGTATCAAGTCCCGCGTCATAGGCTTTTGCATGGCTCTCCCTGCCTTCAGGCCAACCTGGTATGCCATTTTCCTTCTCAGATTCAAACTCATCAAATTCCTTCTTATGACATTTTCCGCACAGTACTGATGTTGGCATTATCAGATCCTTAGCATGATCAATCTTTTCTACCCCGACTCCTCCGTGACAATCAATGCAGCTTACTTCGGTTATCTCTTTGCCAAGATTTAGATTAATATTTTTGAGAAATTCCTGCTGGTAAGGAAGGAGTTTGCTGAAATCTGCATGACGGCTCCTCTCCCATGCTTTTACAAGAAGGGGGTTGATTGCTCTATGACAGAGCACGCAGTCCTTTCTGCTGTACTCACCTTGCGGGTTAGCTGGCGGGGTATAATAGTAACTCGGAGCCCAGTATCTGTGCATCGGTATAGGTTCCCAGTGCTCCGCATACGGTCCTACACCCTTACTCTTGTCTATCTTATCATCTGCTTCCAGATTTATTGTAGTAATAAAGGAGATGGTCAGCAATGTAACCATCAAACAAAGCAATCTGTTTTTATTCATTATCTGTTTTTCTCCCCGATAGAAAATATTAATAAAATCTGGATAGCAGAATTATGGAAAAGCAACGCCAACACGCCCGGTTCTGCTAAGCGTCTTAACAGGAATACTCATAGGTATTTTATACTATTATTCTTTCATATAAAGATAAAAGTACCCAATGTCTGAAGTGAACTAAAGTTGTGTTAAAAACATATTTTTTAACTTTATACACTTCAAATCGGTTGTCTGTCCGACTTCGTCAGGAGAGCGGCTTTGCCGCGCTATAGATGACACTTAAAAACTATATCCTATACTGAACAAGATATTCGAATCTACTTCCTGATGGTCTCTACCAAGATTCTGGATGACCGGTAACATAATGACAGCAGATGAGCTGAGTTTATCAGTAAGTTGACTGGATAGCCCGGGAGAAAAGAATACTGTAGTACCTCCTGAATCACTTACCTTTTCTGAGTTTTCATGGTCTTTCTCCATAAACTGAGCGTTAACACCTGACAGTAGCTGCATACCGGGATATTTTCCACGCTCTTTAATTGTGTACGCACCCATTAAACTGGTTCTTACTATATCTCCGAACTCATAATCTTGAGTACCGGATCCCTTAAGTTGATAGATAACACTTCCATTAGCAGTAAATTTGCCAAAGGTCTTATTCACCGCCAATCCAAACAAGAAGTCTGTAGACCCTGTTCCGGGCTGCTCTTCCGGTTCAAACCTATCCCCTTGCTTGTCTGTTTCAGTGGTTCTCCCTGTCGGGGCCTTCACACCCAGGATAGCAGTAGCACCGAAAAGCTTATCATAAAAACGATATTTTCCGAAAGCGATAGTGTCTCCCTGACCTGACGATCTTTCGCTTTGACCAATGAAATCTTTATCTTCCGTCTGTCTTGTTTCCCGTGTCACAAACGGAAATTGCAGTGTAAGTGTCAACTTATCGGTAACGCCATAACCAATAACCGTGTTATACACTGAATCACTTCTTCTTGAGTGTCCATGACGGCCTTCATCGTTCTGCAAACTGGCTTTTATGGGATCATTGTGTTTCCAGTCCTGATACTCGTAAAGAAATCCGATTGAGAGTTGATTTTTTTCCTGCGTCTGGGCTGAGAAGGCTGATTGCCCTCTTAAGCCTCCCTGGCCGCCTCCAAAACCACCTATTCCACATGTGTCACATCCTGTTGTGAGACTCTGGTTTAGAAAAAATATGCTACAGATAAATAGTAAAGGTAATACTCGTTTAATATATTTAAAGAACACGACTGACTCCTTTTATTTGAAAAAAGTACTGTTGCAATCACTACTGAGACTTAACAACCCGGACGTGAAGAGCCTATACCACGAGAGTGACATTATTTACATAATGACTGCTCCTGGTCTTTACGTACTATTCTCGTATAGCTATGATTACAGCAAAGTTATGAAATAAGAAATGTGTGTTTGAAGAGTCAGATAGTTCTTGGTGGTGCGCGTGAGTGGTATTTCCCGTTATTGAGGAAATAATATGTTTGTTGTTTGTTTATACATAACCCGGATGTGTCCGGTATAAAGGATGAAATATCCAGTGCCAACTGGACTTTCTTTGGTGCATGTTTGAGCCATTTACAGACAATACAGTTGTCTTCGCTATGGTCGTTGTAGCAGAAGATAGGTGTGCTGTTGTTACCAGACAGTTCGTTGCTCGATACATCACTCACCGTTTGATTGTTACTTGCATGTCCATGATACGCCTTATGATCAAATGCATGGAAACCACCCGCCGTTATGCATAAGATGAAGTATGGGATCAGTATGAGTATGGACAACTTTCTGGATCTGTGTTTTGACTTTAAAGGATACATAACTTTATCTACAATTCTTGAATTAATTAAAGCATGTTGAGTTTCTGCGCATTTCGAGCATAACGTCATTACAGAATATAAATTTTAAAATGGAACTGCAAGAAAAAAATTAGAATTGTAATCAAAACCGGACAGGTGATAATTAAATACATAAATATTGTCTCGTTTAAATGAAGGATTTTGATACCATCTTTAAGTTTGGCACTACTTTAGGGTAAATTTCGATCTTTATTACACCAATATAAGAGTCTGTTAAAAATTATACGATGAATTTATTATCAATCTTAATAATAGCTGTTGGACTTGCGATGGATGCTTTTGCTGTTTCAATCACATGTGGACTTACGTTAAACAAATTAAAGATCAAACATGCTTTTGCTATCGCTCTCTCCTTTGGTTTCTTTCAGGGGGCAATGCCGATAATTGGCTGGCTGGCGGGAGTTGGATTCCGGGATTTTATATCTAATATAGATCATTGGATAGCCTTCGGACTTCTGGTTGCTATTGGTGGTAAGATGATATATGAGTCTTTTAAACTCGAATCTTCAGTGAAAAACAGAGAATTGAGTTGGAACTTTTTACTGTTTTTATCGATTGCTACCAGTATAGATGCATTTGCAGTCGGACTTAGTTTCTCTCTTCTAAATGTTAAGATAATCACTCCGGCGTGCATTATAGGTATTGTAACCTTTATTCTCTCTATGGCAGGGGTGGTAATTGGTAAGAAGGTAGGTCACCTTTTCGAAAGAAAAATCGAGGTATTCGGAGGTGTCATTCTTATT
>JABGRF010000360.1 GCA_018648405.1 Candidatus Scalindua sp. | reverse complement strand
AAAATATGAAACGGCGTAGAACGGTTCGTGATTTTTCAGCACGTCATGTGCCGCTTGATATTATTGAAAATTGTATACGTACCGCTGACACAGCACCGAACGGAGCAAATCTGCATCCGTGGCATTTTGTGGTGGTTTCTGATCAGGAAATAAAGAGTGAAATCAGGCAGGCTGCGGAAAAAGAGGAACAGGACTTTTATAAGAGTCGCGCAAGTAGAGAATGGCTTGAAGTACTCGCTCCGCTGGGGACTGATGAACACAAACCTTTCCTGGAAACCGCTCCTTATTTGATTGCTATTTTTGCCAAAGTCCATGGAATCGACGAGCAGGGGAAACGCGTCAAACACTACTATGTCAACGAATCCGTGGGCATTGCCACCGGATTATTGATCAGCGCCATTCATCATTCCGGATTGGCTTCATTAACCCATACTCCAAGTCCAATGCGCTTTCTCAATAAAATCCTGCAGCGTCCGGAACAGGAACGTCCCTTCTTGTTGCTGGTTGTAGGATATCCAGAAAAGGATGCAAAAGTTCCGGATATTCAGCGAAAATCACTGCCGGAAATCTCTACTTATTTTTGAGTGATGACGTTTTCTCAAAAAGCCTTAACACTATTTTGATGAACGAGAAGCCCAACCTTCCTTCATCGGGAAATATAATTGCGTAGTAGCTGCAAATCAGCTTTATTCATTCAATGTGTATGCACTCCTTATGTTTTTATTGTACTAAATCAGACTATACCTCTGTAGAAAAATATAATAAACTGTCTCCTTTAATAAGCTTCAATCGTTATTAAGTTGAGACACATGTTTTAAGCTAAGACATTGGTCTTGATTTAATCTTTAATTTAATTAATCAACCAAGGAGAACACTATGAAAGAGTTTATGTTAATTTACAAAGGCGGAGATCCTGAATGGATGGAGAACGCTTCTCAGGAAGAGATGACTGCTTCTATGGAAAGCTGGCGTCAGTGGATGGGTGGATTACAAGAAAAGGAACAATTAGCTTCTGGAGGTGCAGCACTTCAATATCCAGGTAAGCGTTTGAATAAAGATGGTATTGTTACTGATATATCTGCAACTGAGTTTAAGGAACTGGTGACTGGGTTTTCTATTGTCAAAGCAAATGACATAGATGCAGCCATTTTAATTGCGAAAGAATGCCCCATTTTTTCATATCCAGACATTACGGTTGAAGTGAGAGAAGTGATGGTCATTGACTTATCATGACGCTTGTTTTGTCTTGTTGAGAAGGCGCTCTATTTGATTCATCATTAAACGGTGTTCATGTAGAGTGCCGCCTTTTTGTTTAGCTTCAGCAGCAAATTGATAAGCTTGCTGTTCATCGCCAACTTTGGCATTTAAGTGAGCAAGTATGGCAGAAGGCATGTGTGAATGTTTTAGCGACTTATGCCCAGCTATAGACTCAATCTGTTTAATTGCAGTGCTTGTATCTCCAGTATATCCAATTGCAATAGCCTGGTTTAAACGTGCAATTGGGGAATCAGTAATTTCAATCAATTTCTCGTAGTGTTCAACTATCAAGTTCCAGTTAGTTTGCTCAAAATTAATAGCGCGACAGTGTTCTCTGGCAATGAGTGCTTCATAGAAAAATCGATTTGAAACTTCATTAGATGCAGATTGTGCTAAATTTAGAAATTGATTGGCGGTTATAAAATATTCTGTTTTCCAAAGTTTTCGATCTTGTTGATCAATGGGAATATTAAAGCCGTCTTTATCAACTTTTGACTCAAATCTGGCGATATGGAAGTGCATTAAGGCGAACAAGGCAAAAGTATCGCGGTTAACGATTTTTGGTTCCTCAATTAAAAGGTTAACCAACCCAATTGCTTCCTGGCAAAATAGTTTATTTGTTGCTCGTCTCTCATCAGAACTGTGAAATCCTTCATTAAACAATAGATATAGTACTGTATGGACAGTGTCCATAGCCATAACCAACTTTTCAGGTACCGGTAATTCAAATTTGTGACTTTTTAGTTTCTCTTTTGTTCTCAACAATCTTTTCTTAACTGTTGCTTCAGGCAACAGAAGTGCTCTCTCAATGGCCTTAATACTGAAGCCGCAGAGGGTTTTTAAAATGAAGGGTATTCTATTTTCAGGATTTATATCTTCATGACAACACATGAAGATCATTCTTAATTCGTCGTCTTTAATATTCGACGCTGTAAATTCTTGTTCAACAGTACTGCCGAGAGACCACTCACTTTCTAAGAGTTGAGTTAAATCATCGGCAAATTTAGTTTTAGTTTTGTTTGCTCTAATTGTATCAATTGCCTGGTTCTTGGCAGTTCGAATAATCCAGCCGAGTGGATTTTCCGGAACACCATTTTGTTGCCAAAAGACAAGTGCTTTACGGAAGGCGTCCTGGAGGGTATCTTCAGCTAATTCAAAATTATGAGAACCAAAGATTCGCGTCAGCACCGCCAGTAATCGAGCGGAGTCTGATTTGTAAATTTGGCCTATAAGTAATTTTATATCATGCATAATGATAGATTGAAAATCATATCTCCATACAGGCCTGACGTCCAAGCGCACCGAAATTAAAGCTGCATAAAGAAGCGGAGTAGCTTTATTTTGTGTGAAGGCATGCAATTGTTAAACTATGTCTTTGTACCTCTAAGCAATTTGAATCTCTATTTCGCGGATGCTCTAA
>JABGRF010000068.1 GCA_018648405.1 Candidatus Scalindua sp. | reverse complement strand
AATTCATCAAGCTTCTCTTCAGACATTAATTTCTTTTCAAGAATAATGTCTTTTATAGACTTGCCAGTCGATAGCGACTCCTTTGCTGCCTCTGCCGCCTTTGTGTATCCTATATACGGATTCAACGCTGTTACTATCGCCATACTACCGGTGGCATATTGATAACACCTCTCTTCATTTACCGTGATACCCTTTACACATTTATTTGTGAACACCTTCAATGCATTTGTTAAGATTGAAACTGAGTCCAGCAGTTTGTACTGCATTACAGGCATCATGACATTCAGTTCAAATTGCCCTGCCTGGGATGCCATAGTAATAGTGAGATCATTTCCTATTATTGAAAAACAGACCATGTTCAGCATCTCTGCCATTACCGGATTAACCTTTCCGGGCATGATCGAAGATCCCGGCTGTACTGCAGGCAGTGTTATCTCAGCAAGCCCGGTCTTTGGCCCTGAACTCAAAAGACGCAGATCATTTGCAATTCTGATCAGTTCAGTTGCTAATACTTTCACGGCACCTGAAACTTCTGTGATGGGAGCGTTGCTTTGCATCGCCTCGAAATAGTTGGCAGCAGCTCTTACGTCCAAACCTGTAATTTTTTCTAATTCGCTGATTATTTTTTGAGCGTAGTCAGGATGTGTATTAAGCCCCGTACCTACCGCTGTACCGCCGATGCCCAACTCCTTTAACGCGTCACTTGCACTTCTTGCTTTTTCCAGCGTTTTTGAGACAGCTGATGCATAGCCAGAAAACTCCTGGCTGAACTTTATGGGTGCCGCATCCTGAAGATGAGTTCTTCCAGATTTTATGACGCCGTCAAATTCTACAGCTTTTTCATTTAATGCGTCAGCCAATTCATCTACTACAGGAAATAACTCCTTCAACAAAAAGAGAGCTGCGATCCTCATTGTAGTAGGAAAGACATCGTTTGTCGATTGTCCGAAGTTGACATGGTCATTTGGATGGATAATGGGATAGTTTCCCTTCTCTCCGCCTAACGATTCAATTGCGATATTGGCTATTACCTCATTCACATTCATATGACATGATGTGCCTGCGCCTGCCTGATATACATCAACAACAAATTGATTCTGAAACTCTCCCGCTATTATCCTGTCAGCGGCATTGATAATAGCCTTGCTCTTTTCATCATCCAGACACCCAAGTTCATTATTAACTTTTGCGGCAGCCCGTTTGATATAAACCATGGACTTGATAAAAACCGGATGGGGCCTTACACCACTGATTGGAAAGTTCTCCCGTGCTCTGGCTGTCTGAGCGCCATAATACGCATCTATAGGCACGTTTACCTCACCTAATGAATCTTTTTCAGTACGGTATTGTGTTTTTTCAGTGTGCATTGAAACATATCCCACTAAATTTTGTTGCTTATACTTTCCCGTTACTAACGAACCTCTCTTTCGAGAGAACTCCCAAAATTAGAGTACTCTCGAAAGAGAGGTCTGCCGTCAGGCAGACACTCTCCTGATGCTCCCTACTTAATTATTCAGTCGTTACCTGAGCAGTACCTTCCCAAAGACCGTGCATATTGCAACGGCTTACTGCCCTCAGTGTAGAATTGAGCCCTTTATGACTCAGCTTCAAAGGAATTGTTACCTCCGGCCTTGTCATTACCGGAGCAAAATCAAACCTGCCCAGATATACGCTTCCTATGTAAAACTCAATCCACTGTATAAAATGTTCATTTTCATTCGGATGATCTATCTCTCCAACGGTAATCTTTACATCGTAAAACTCACCTACCTTTAAGACAGGCGGCGCAGTAATAACTGGTACATGTTTTTTGGCCACCGGAGAATCCGGCTCTACATCTTCGGCTTTGTTAACTTTACAAAATAGTGCTTTATCATTTGACATTTTATCGCTCCTAAAAAATTCATATTATTTATTAATTACAACACTTCTAACTTACTACTCTTCCATAGGGATGTTATATGCAATCCCACCCAGTAAATCCCCAACCCTGCTGGATGGATGACAACTTATGCATCCTTTCATAACTGCATGCACACTGGTAACCGCTCTAAGGTGGGCCTTGCCATCAATCGTCTCAATCTTCTCAAAATATGTTCTTCCTGAGATCATCGCGTTAATCGCATCTCTCTCAAATGCATCAACTGGATTATTTTCCGGATTAAACGGAGTACCGGTTGCGTCCAGTAACTTCACTTTTTGCCAGCCCTTTTCATTCATTACTTTAAATACTCTTTTAGACAGAGTCGCAGCAGGCAGTACAGATGGGTCATCAACGTACTCTTCAGTAATAAGAACAATGTAGGTCTTATAAAGATCATCAAGCATCCGCACCGTCTTTCTTGCATGATCTAATTCCATACTCATTACCGATTTATATAAATCTTCCATTACCTGCAAAGGCTTTTTAGGCACATCCATATAGTAGTCTGTTATCTCCTCTGCAGTTACTTTAGAACCTGTGAAGAACACCATTACTATAAAGACTAAGATTAACATTACATATTTTTTTGCCATGATGTGTATCCTCCCCAATTGCCAAATTAGAAAACAGTAATATTTCTGATAGTTACAAATGTTTGTTTTTAATAACCATCATTTTTGTTCGTGTCATCTCTTCCATAGAATAGGGAATACCTCCCATACCAATACCAGATTCATCCCGGCCGCCAAAGGGCATCCAATCAACTCTAAATGC
>JABGRF010000264.1 GCA_018648405.1 Candidatus Scalindua sp. | reverse complement strand
TCGACAAGCAAGGGGTCACTGGTTCGAGTCCAGTATCGCCCATATTTACATAGTATTACATCAACCAGGCTCCTTACCGGACACACAAGGGGCCTCCACCCAATGCAAGTAAAACAGGTAGTTATAAATTCCTTCCTCATCAACTTTAGAGCAACTTCAGCTTAAATACCATCCATTGTTTAGTAATTAATACTAACCGCTTTCGGCTTAAAACAGACAAATTGTCACAATGCAGACAGTAACATTGTATTATTGACAAAAATTCTACAAAAGTAAGTCATTCAGAAAAGAAGAGTAGTTTAGAAAAAAAAGAATTTTGAGTTTTTTTGAATATTAAATTTAGATATGTAGAAAGTTATTTCGAATAAAGATCTTTTTCTGCATACAATATATAAGTTATCAAAAATTTTGACATATCATATATTCGAATATTTTCGAGGTTGGTTTGAGTACCGAATTGTTTGTAACATTCACTATTAAGATGTAATTAATACAGTTTAAATTAAAGCTAGAATTACAGACTTAAACATTCAAAATGGCACATAGGTTGCTCTGTTTCTACGGTCCCACTGAATATACTTACCAAAATGATATGTCGTTAGCCAGCCCTATTGGGTTCAGATTGTTGACGACGCAATCGATAAATCAATAGTTGTGATAACTCATCATAGGGCAAATATCTGCACAAATAAGTAGTATGCTATTATAGTTTTTTTGTTGGGAGCAATATTATGAAATACAAAACAATTGTGTGTATAGTGTTAATCAGTATATTTGCAATTACGGTTAAACAATCTTATTTGTGGGCAGGAGAACCAAGTGTGCTTGTGAAAGAGGTTATACTTAATGAATATTCCTTCAGTGATATAGAAAATATTCATGAGCGAAGAACAAAGCAGTGGGAAGAGATCTCACCTTCTTTAGATTTTGAAATGATTTCTAAAAGAGTCATGGGGGAGCACTGGGAAAAATGTATCTATGAACAGAAATGTGGGTTTGTAGAATTATTTACAAATTATCTTAAAAGCACTTACCTTAAGAAACCGAACCCTATATTTGGGAAGAAGATTATCTCAATAAAGGAAAAGCAATACAATGGTTTTGCCAAAGTGCAGACCATTCTTCTCTCCAACTCTGGTAAAGAAATTTCGACAGATTTTTATTTAATGCAAGAAAATGGAGAATGGAAGATTTGTGATTTAGCGGTTGAAGGTGTAAGTCTTGTTAATAATTATCGAAGCCAGATACTCAGTACCCTGATAAGGGGCTCATATGAGGGGTTATTGGAGACGATGAAGGAAAAACAAGTTAATGCTTTACCTCTCCTCGTCTCGGAGCAGTCAGCTGAAATTTATTGAATAAATTTTCATAATAAGAGGTTTGTAAGATAATCATGTAATTGTGATTTCGACTTTAAAAAGGGCATTAGCAGTCACTCTGCTGTGCCCTTTTTTTGTTATAAACACCTTTATATATCAATGCAAACTACAGACTAATTAATGTCGTTTAATACGAGTAATATAAAAATGTTACTAGATTTGTTTCCACTAAATACAGTAGTTTTTCCACATCAGAAACTCTCACTTCGTATATTTGAACCAAGATATCTTAATCTGATAGAAACATGTCATAGGGAGGAGCGTCCCTTTGGTGTGTCTCTTATTAGAGAGGGCAGAGAGGTAGGCGCACCTGCGATACCGTTTGAAATTGGGACTTCTGTCGTAATTAGAGAGTTTGTAAAAGTAACTGATAATTTATTAAACATAATAGTTCAGGGTGAAAGACGATTCAGGACAAAACACATTATGCATGAACAGCCACATATACTGTTAGAAATAGAATGGATGGACAGCGAGATTCCGAATTATCCTGGTGATTACTCCATATTGCGTAACATAGTAACCAGTTTTGTAGAAGACAAGAGCGGAATTCCGAAAGATGACAGTGAGCTTTTTGGTCTGTTGGGTGAACTGCTAGCGTCATTTCCGGGAGAGAAGCAGAGAATACTGGAATTGCCTGATGAGAAAATCATACCTGCCTTAATAAGGCTTTTGGAGTCTATTTGGTTACAGTAAGGAAACAAAATAAAAAATTGTTGTAAAATAGATTTTTTAAAAGATAATAGGATTTAAATTATTGTATTTGAAGGTGCCAATCTTCTGGTAAATAAAATTAACAATGGTGTGTCTGAGTAGTGGTCTTATATATTGTTAAATATTTCTAAACGTGTTATTTGAATATAATTATCATGGAATGCCCATGAGATAGGAGTATAAGGCGGTGTCTGATCCGATTATTGAAAAAATTTCTGAGCTGAAAAAAAAGAATAATGCCGTTATCCTGGCACATAATTACCAACGTGGTGAGATTCAGGATGTAGCGGATTTTGTTGGTGACTCTTTGGGTTTGTCTCAGCAGGCGGCAAAGACTGATGCAGATTTAATAGTCTTTTGTGGTGTCCATTTTATGGCAGAGACAGCTGCCCTGTTGTCTCCAGATAAGACCGTAATCATGCCGGATGAACATGCCGGATGTCCGATGGCGTCAATGATCACCGCGAGGGAGTTGAGAGAGAAAAAGAAACTCTATCCAAATGCCAAAGTGGTATGTTACGTTAATACCACGGCAGCTGTTAAAGCAGAAAGTGATATCTGCTGTACGTCATCAAATGCAGTGAAGATCGTATCCTCCATTCCCGAAGATGAGGAGATAATATTTGTGCCTGACAAGAGCCTCGGTGCATATGTGTCATCATGCCTTGATCGAGAGATGATGTATTGGGATGGTTATTGTCCTACTCATCACAGGATTCTTGCCGAACAGATAGTCAAAATGAAATCAGAGCACCCCGCAGCAGAGGTAGTCGTTCATCCGGAGTGTACTCCTGATGTGCTTGCGCTTGCAGATCATGTTGCAAGTACAACTGGTATTCTAAACTATACTAAGAGTAGTAATTCTAAAGAGTTTGTTATCGGTACAGAGATAGGGATTTTGCACAGGATGAAGAAAGAAAATCCTGATAAAACCTTTATGCCTGTTACTCCCTTGTCGGATTGTCCGAATATGAAACTAAATACATTGGAAAAACTATTATGGTCTCTGGAAGATATTCAGTTTGTGGTTACCGTTCCGGAAGAGATAGCGGTTGAAGCAAGAAAAGCTATTCAGAGAATGTTGGATCTGTCCTGAGCGTAGAAGCAGTGGAGTGGATTACTCCGTACTCTTTAAGTTAACAGGTATTCTTTTAAATATTTTCCGGTATAAGACTTCTTTAGTTTAGTAATGTTTTCCGGTGTACCACTGCCCAGCACATATCCGCCTCCTTTTCCACCTTCCGGCCCGAGGTCAATGATATGATCTGCACATTTTAAAATGTCAAGGTTATGTTCAATGACGATCACTGAGTGTCCGTTGCTGATTAGTCTCTGGAAACAGTCAAGTAGTTTTCTAATATCATCAAAATGTAAGCCTGTTGTTGGTTCGTCAAAAATGAAAAGCATTTTTTCCTGTTTTCCTTTTGCCATATAAGTTGCCAGTTTCAATCGTTGTGCCTCTCCTCCTGAGAGCGTTGGTGCAGGTTGTCCCAATCTCAGATATCCCAGACCTGTATCTGAAAGATACTTCAGCCCCTTTTGAATGTGTGAAGTTGCCCTGGATAAACTGTTGTTCATTTCAGGTGTCAGCGATTGCTTGTTGCGTGTTGAAAAGAACGTTATTGCCTCGCTTACTGTCATCTCCAGGACATCGTGAATATTTTTGTCTTTATAACAAACCTCCAGAACATCCTTCCTGAAACGTTTACCGTGGCATTGATCACATGTAACATAAACATCTGCAAGGAACTGCATATCCACCTTTATATAACCACAGCCCTCACAATAATCACACCGACCACCTTTAACATTAAAAGAGAAAGAGCCTTGAGTATAACCATGCAGTCTGGCTTCTCTCGTAGAAGCAAAAATTTTTCTTATATAATCGAATACCTTTACATAAGTAATCGGATTTGATCTGGGAGTTCTACCAATAGGTGATTGATCTACCATGATTACATCGTCAATATGTCCGTTGATGTTTAGGCTTTTGTGGTTTCCTACATGGCCGGGATAAATTCCCATCTTTCTTTTGAGGGCACCGTATAGCGTGTCCTGTATAAGTGTGCTTTTGCCTGAACCTGACACACCGGTTACACAGGTAAATACATTTAGAGGAAACCTTACGTCAATGTTTTTCAGGTTGTTTTCAGCTGCGCCTGTAATTTCAATATGATTTTGTGTGATCGTTCTTCGTGCCGGAGGCAGTTCAATATTTCTTTTACCCTTCAAGTACTGTCCGGTTAATGAACCATTTCGAGAAGATATCTTTTTTACATCACCGGAATAGACCACGTTGCCACCATTTTCACCGGCTCCCGGACCAATATCTATGAGATAGTCCGCAGATTTAATTACATCTCTATCATGCTCAACAACAACGACGGTATTCCCAATGTCCCTGAGTCGTACCAGGATATCAATAAGACGTTTAGTATCTCTCGGGTGCAGACCAATACTTGGCTCATCCAGTATATATAATGTATTAACAAGCGAGGAGCCGAGAGAAGTGGTTAGATTGACTCTCTGTGCCTCTCCTCCTGACAGGGTCCTTGTCATTCTGTCCAGTGTCAAATATTCCAGGCCAACCTTAACCATGTAACCGAGTCTTTTCTTTATCTCCAGTAGTAGTATCTTGCCGACTTCTTCCTCATATTTAGAGAGTTTGATTTCTTCGAAAAAGCTATATGCATCGTCAATTGACATACTACATACGTCTGTTATGTTACTCTGATTGATTTTCACATTATGGGCTGATGGGTCCAGCCTGGTACCATTGCATTCATCACATACGGTATAACAGCGGTATTTACTAAGTAACACCCTGACGTGCATCTTATATTTCTTCTCTTCAAGCAGATTAAAAAATTCTCCGATACCACAGAATTCCGGTGTTCCTTTATCGATTAATGTTAGCTGGGCCTTTGTTAATTTGTTGAAGGGTTTATCAAGTGGAATATTATGAGCTGGTGCTCCTGCCTGTAACTCTTCCAGCAATCCAATGTATGCCGGTGAGTTCCAGACCGCAATAGCTCCCTCATTAACTGTTTTTGATTTGTCAGGTACAACAAGGTTCATATCTATCTCTATAGTATGTCCGAATCCCTGGCATTTCTTGCACGCTCCCAGTGGATTGTTAAAAGAAAACAGATGATGAGTTGGGGCCTTATATTCTATATTGCAACTGTTACAACAGAAGTGACTGTTGAATGACATTGCACTCCATTCTGTATTGCTTATTGAAATAGTCTTTGGTTTCTTCTCTTTAAGGACTTTTCCTGAAGTTTTCTTCTTTTTGATAGAGTTTTTTTTGCTCTCTTTAGTATTACTACTTAAATATATAATGCTTAAATATCCTGAACCCAGCCTATAAGCTGTTTCAAGGCTATCTGTCAGACGGCTCTTTATTTTTTTTCCTACAACTAACCTATCTACTACTCCTGCAACAGATCTGTATTTGCGTATATCAAAGTCATCAGGCATGGAAGAGATATCAATAATAGTGCTATCTGCAAGAATTCTGATTATACCTCGTTCCTTTAAAGCTGAAATCTGCATGTCGCTCGAAATCTTTTTGCTGATCCTAAGAGGAAATGTAATCAGGAATTTGGTACTTTCCGGAAGAGAAAGTACATAGTCGCTGATCTGAAATATTGTATCGTTCTGGACAATCTCTCCGCACTTTGTACAGTAAGTCTTACCAATACGAGCAAAAAGGAGTCTGAGATAATCATTTATCTCGGTAGCAGTTCCGACAGTGGAACGGCGATTTTTTACAGGGTTTTTCTGCTCGATTGCGATTGCGGGAGGTATTCCCTCTATATGATCTACATCCGGCTTATCTACCCTTTCCAGGAATTGACGGGCATAAGCAGAAAAAGATTCGACATATCTCCTTTGCCCCTCAGCATACAGCGTATCGAATGCCAGGCTTGATTTACCGGATCCACTGACACCGGTTATAACAGCCAGCTTGCGCAGAGGAATCTCGATATCAATATTCTTAAGGTTATGCACCCTGATACCTCGTGCAATAATTGATTTTTTCATTTTGTTTTGTCTGTTGAAGGAATTATCATGAAATTAACAATAATCAACGTTAAAACACCAATGGATTAGCGCTTTAACAGAATAATCCATTCAACAGTGTGGCCTATTAAATGTCAATATTAATTAGCAATCTTAGTTTAGAAGTATTGGATTATGGAAGGACTGGATTTTCCCTTGTTTTCCATGATATGTTTTATTAGCATAAGAAAGCGAATCATTCAGTGGCAAATTTACTCTGTTTTTATATTTAATGTAAAAGTAGCTAAGGAATTTTCAGTTGTATAAAGGTAATAAAGAGGAGTTGACAAATTTATTTCAGTAGTAGGCAACGATAAGCTTTACTGAATTACGGGGTTGTATATGATTGATAATAGAGATAGTGAAGAAGCCAGTGTCGATTATCCGTGTGAATGGGTTTACAAGGTTATTGGACACAATAAAGAGACTGTACATAACGCAATTGCGGGCATAATACAAGATAGAGAATATCAGATCAACGATTCTAATGCCAGTAAAACGGGGAAATATTTAAGCTTTAATGTGGCGGTCACGGTAGACGATGAAGCAGGTCGTAATAAAATCTATCAAGCTCTCAAGGAGCATGATGGCATAAAATTTGTTTTTTGATTAAATTTAAATCGGAAATGGGGAAACCATTTTGCTTTTGGCAGAAAAAGAGCCTTTAAAAGTTTTAGAAGATTATTTTGGCTACACATCGTTTCTGTGGAAACAGGAGGATATTATCAGGCATGTATTGGAGGAAAAGCATGCATTGGTAGTAGCGCCTACAGGTATTGGCAAATCGCTATGTTATCAAATACCTGCCATCATTAATGATGGGCTCACCGTAGTGATCTCTCCTCTCATTGCGCTGATGAAGGACCAGGTAGACGCGTTGAAGAGACGGGGCATTGACGCGATATATATCAACTCTTCACTGGGACGTGAGAAAAGGGAAGCAAGATATACGGCGCTTAAGAAAGGAAGCTACCAGATCATTTACGTTACTCCGGAGCGTTTTCGTAAATCTGATTTTATTGAGGCTCTTTCCGGTCGTTGTATAAGTCTTCTTGCTGTTGACGAAGCACACTGCATAAGTGAATGGGGACATGACTTTCGTCCCGACTATACCAGAATCCAGGAGTTTCGCCAGGTATTAGGTAATCCCGTTACAATTGCGCTTACTGCTACTGCCACGCCTGAGGTGCAAAAAGATATCATTAAAACTCTCTGCCTTGAATCAGGACAGGTTAAGATGTTTCACGGTGGGATAGACCGTCCTAATCTGCATTTACAGGTTGAAAAGGTATTTAGTAGTGAAGAAAAATTGGAGCATATTATTTCTATTGTGGAGAAATATAATGGTAATGGTATCGTCTATTTCACCCTGATCAAACAACTTAATGAGTTCAGCGAGCGGCTAAAGGGACAAGGGATTTCGCATCTGTGTTACCATGGTAGCCTTGAACGAGTACAGCGTTCTAAAGTACAGGAACAGTTTATGAGAGGGAAGAATACTCTTGTGTTAGCAACAAACGCATTTGGAATGGGTATTGACAAAGAAGATATTCGCTTTGTAACTCATGCTGATATACCGGGATCTATTGAATCATATTACCAGGAAATTGGCCGTGCCGGTCGGGATGGCAGGAATTCTCTGTGTACTCTGTTATACGACGAACACGATTTGCTAACACATATGAATTTTATCAAGTGGAGCAATCCGGATGCTGAATACTTTCAGCGTGTATATCATATCCTGGAAGAAAATATGGAAAAAATATCTGCGCTTGGCCTGGAGTGGCTTAAGGAGAATATCCACTTCAGGAGCGGAACTGATTTCAGACTGGAGACTGTCTTAAACATGTTTGATCGATACGGAGTAATTGATCTCAATATTGAGCCGTTCAAGATCAAAATTATATCTGATATTCACCCTCAATTAATCGATCAAGATTATCTGGATACTAAGCTGAAACGAGATCAGCAAAAACTTTACACACTCGTACAATATACAAAGTATGAAGGTGATAGAAAGGCATTTATCCATGAGTATTTTGGTTTGCCGTACGATAATAATAAAGGAAGTGACAATGACTAATAATGATATTTTGCGAAGGCTGAGATATGCCCTTGATATTAAAGATTCAACAATGGTTGAAATATTTAAACTGTCAGGTTATGAAATCTCCCGCCCCAATTTGACTAATCTCCTTAAAAAGGAAGAGGAGAAGGGGTATGTTGACTGTAGTGATGAAGTTACTGAGTTCTTTCTGGATGGTTTAATAATCCATAAAAGAGGAAAGAGAGAGGTGGCTCCGGGGCATGTGGAAACACAGAGCACGCCTTTGACAAACAACGGTATTTTGAAGAAGTTGAGAATCGCACTGAAATTCAGAGAGGATGAAATGCTCAGTACTTTGAAACTTGCAGGTATGAGTGTTTCAAAATCAGAGTTATCTGCACTGTTTAGAAAAGAAGGGCAGAGGCATTATAAAGAGTGCGGCGATCAGTTACTCAGAAATTTTTTAAAGGGCCTGACTACACGTTTTCGAGATTGATGATTCATTGCAGAAATGGTTTTACATCTTCTTTTTCATCTGCTTCCAGCTTACTACGTGAATTGAGAATTATATGTCAATCTTAATAGACACAGCAGATATTGAACATGCAAAAGCGGCGCAAGAGACAGGCTGGGTCCATGGAATTACTACTAACCCAATCCTGCTGTCAAATGCAGATTCTTCTGCTTCTGATACGCTGCAGCAGCTTGCAGAGCTTAATGTTGGTTTGCTATTTTACCAACTTACATCCACATGCAGAGAGGATATGCTTAAAGAAGCACAGCGTGCAAAAGAGATAGCAGGGGATCAGCTGGTACTGAAACTTCCTCCGACGAAGCAGGGATTTCAGATTATTCCACATCTTCCATCAGATGTCACGTGTTGCATTACGGCTATTTACAGTGTTGCGCAGGCCTTAGTTGCCAGGGAGTCCAGTGTCAGGTATATTGCTGTTTATGTTAGCAGGGCAACAAAGTTGTTAGGTGACGGGATGTCACTCGTTACAGAAATAAGCAGAATTCTTCAGGGAAGCCAGACTCAGTTACTTGCTGCCAGTCTTAAGTCACCGATGGAGGCAAGTTCTGCGATTCTGGCCGGTGCTGACCACTTAACCCTCCCTTTTGATGTCTTAAGTCAGTTGACATACCATGAATATTCAGAAGATGCAGTCAATGATTTTAACGAAAATGGTTTGGGTCTTCAGTTGTGAGATTTCTGCTTATTCAGATACGCCTCAACCGCTTCCTTCCACGGCCTCATTTGTTCTCCGGTGATTGTATTGAGTCTTTGGCAGTTGAGGGTTGAATTCAGGGGAACCTTTGCGGGACGTTTATATTCAGATGATTTTAACGGATTAATTTTGATTTTGTAGCACATCGCTTCAAAAATATACTCTGCCAATTCATAACGTGAACAATAACCGTCATTGGAGACGTTGATAATACCTTCACTTCCCTGTTTTATTAATGTCCATAGTGCCTTGGCCAGATCTGGTGTATATGTTGGGGATCCTATCTCGTCAGTAACAATAGACAGCTCTTTATTGTGTTCAGCCAATTCAAGCATTTTTGCGGGGAAGTTGACTCCATTATGTCCGAATAACCATGACGTCCTGACAATAAGGTACGAATCAGAGTGGTTTTGAATATTCCTTTCACCTTCAAGTTTTGTCCTGCCATACTCTGACAGTGGATTGGTTTGATCTTCTTCTGTATATGGACTGTTACCGTTTCCGTCAAATACAAAATCAGTGCTTATCTGAATAAGCCTGGCACCACACTTCTTTGCAGCAGCAGCGATGTATTTTGGTCCCAGGGCATTAACGTTGAATGCCGCTTCTCTTTCAGTCTCGCATTTATCAACATTTGTGTAGGCTGCGCAGTTAACAATGATGTCTGGCGTGTGTGAGGAGATAAAGACTGAGACATTATCTTCGAGTGTGATATCTAGTGCTTCGTGCGGAGCCTCTATGACTTCCAGATTGGGGTCGAGCGATGCCTTAAGGAGGTCAACAAGATCTGTTCCAAGCATTCCGCTTGATCCAGTGATAAGTATTTTCATTGTATTCAAGTTGGTAAAAGGAGTGAGTAGATTTATGTGTCAAACTGTATTCTATATTGTTTTTTATACTCACCCTCTTTGTCTATGAGTTCATCATGTGATCCTGTCTCAACGATACAACCGCTTTTTAAGACGATGATTCGATCCGCATGACGTATAGTGGAGAGACGATGTGCAATAACGAAAGTTGTCTTGTCTTTCATTAAATTGTCCAGCGCCTCCTGAACAAGCTTTTCAGATTCAGAATCTAGAGATGAAGTTGCTTCGTCTAAAATTAAGATAGGTGCATTTTTCAATATTGCTCTGGCGATGGTTACCCTCTGTTTTTGTCCACCAGATAGTTTTACTCCTTGCTCTCCTACTACAGTATCATAACCCTTTGGGAGGTTTATGATAAAATTATGTATGTTGGCTGCTTTGGCTGCATCTTGTATCTCAGCAATACTTGCGTCTCTTCTTCCGCACAGAATATTTTCTTTAAAACTTCTGTTAAATAGGAAGGTTTGCTGGCTGACAATTGCAATCTGATCCAGAAGTGAATCGCGCTTTATTAATCGAATATCTGTGCCATCTATTTTAACACTTCCGTTTATAGGATCGTAAAAACGCGGAACAAGATCGAGCAACGTAGATTTTCCTGCACCGCTTTCTCCTACAATAGCGATAATCTGTCCCTTTTGCACGGTCAGGTTGATGTCCTTGAGGACCGGAATGGCGTCGTATGCAAAGTTTACATTATTGAATACAATCTCTTTTTCAATTTTGTTGATTTCAATGGCATCAGGGTGATCTGTGATAGTAGGATGCTGATCCAGCAATTCGAAGACCCTACTTGCACCTGCCAGAGATTCCTGTAGTTTTCCATAGCTTTTAGCCAGTTTCTTAATTGACGTAAGTATCAAAAATGCAGTAACGGTGACAAACCCTCCCAGTGAGCCTGGTGAAATCTTATTATTCGAAATAACATAACCTCCAATGATGATTATGGCGGCTAATCCGAGTGAATAGATAAACTCTGTTGTACTTGCATTCAACGCCTTTGCCTTAACCGTCTGCATCATTCTCTTAAAGAACCTTGAATTTATTGTTTTGAATTCTATGATTTCCTCATTTTCCATCTTGAAGGCTTTTACTGTCCTTATTCCCGAAAACATTTCTCTCATTGCGTCGGTCAGCTCTCCTAAATGCGTTAAGCTTCTTCTTCCATATTTTTTAATTTTGCGTCCAAATATTAAGACAGGCACAACTACAATAGGAAATAATACAAATGTAAACATTGAAAGTTTCCAGCTGAAATAGAATGCCAGTCCGAATCCGCATACTAAGCGCATAGGTTGAAGTAGGATACTATCAAACAAGATAGAAAGTCCAAATTGTGTTGCATTAATATCATTAGTAAGTCTGGAAATAAGTTCTCCGCTCTTTCTGTTTTCAAAGTAACTCAACGATTGCGGCAAGATGTGTTCGCATAGATGATTACGTATGTCCATAAGGACGCTCCACATGACATGGTTTTTCAGGTATGTTTGAAGATAATTAAAGGCAAAAATGAATGGAGCCATGATGGCTACCAGAATTCCTATGAAGGTGAAAGACTCTGTGAATTTCTTTGTTAAATTCTCAAATTTTGAAATGAAGGCAGTGCCGGTAACCCTGGATACAGTTTTCTGTTTTAAATCGTTTATTGCATTATTGGAATCATTTTTCTGCTGTAGACTATATACCCCGGATGTAGACTTGGTCACCTCTCCTTGTATCAAGCGATCTATTACGGGTTTGATTAATGCCAACTGTGCACCAATGAATAGTGTGAAAAGCCCCATGCAAAGCAGGGTTAGGAAAACCATCTTCCAATGCGGTTTTGCGTACGAGAATAGTCTGCCGCATTCTCTTATCGTGTTGTTACGCTTAGACATATAGCTATACTCTTTTAACTGGTTATGCTTGCAAACTACTTGCTGATTTGAAAAATGATGTTATCACACATAACTCTTTTGTCAACGAAAAGATTGAATCTTGAGTGGCGTTTTAACCGTCAAATATTTGTTATTGACCTATTCAAAGTATGGTAGATATAATCAGCCTTACAATTTTGAAATTTGCTGTTTTACACAATTGAAAATCATTTTACGAAGTAGATGAAAGTACAGATATTACACAAATATTTAATAACGGAGTTGTTCAGGACATTCCTGCCATCACTGCTGTGTTTTGAATTCGTATTATTACTTGGGTTTTCCATTCAATTGCTTCATAAAGGGCTTGATGTTCCAAGCCTCTTCGCGGTTTTGCCTTATATGGCGTTATACACAATGCCACATGCTTTACCTACTTCACTGCTTACTGCGACTGTTATGTCTTATGGGCGGTTGAGTGCTGATAACGAAATTACTGCAATTAAAGTAGCCGGAATACATCTTCACAACTTAGTTACACCAGTTATCATTGTGGGAGTTTTTTTTAGTATATTGTCTTTATATCTTAATGCCGAAATTTTACCAAAATCGTACTTTAAGGTGAGGCAACTTCAAGAAAAGGCCGTTAAACGAGTTCTTGCTACACACTTTATTACGGCTAAAAAGAAGATTGATTTTTTCCCATATCAGATTTTTATAGGTGCTGTTGAAAGCAGTAATTTTAAAGACATAGCTGTTTTTGAATATGCCGATGACTTTATCGTTAGTGTGCTTCTGGCGGAGGAAGGCGAAATAGAGATAGATAACGATGGGTCCCAGGTGTTTCTGACATTAAGGCGTGGAGAATTTCTTAAACCTGATTCTGGTAACAGTGTTGATTCTCCTACAACAGGGAGTTTCGAGGAAGCGGTATTTAAGATTCCATTAAGAAAGAAAGTGAAGCATTCAGCACTTAAATATACGACATTAACAGGCCTTCTTCAACAGAGAGGAGAGATTAATGATGAGTTAAGTAGTTTCGGCAAATTGTCAAAAGATCCTGAAAAAACTATCAAGCGTGCACAAAAAGAGATTTCGACGATTAATGATAAGAAGGGCATAGTTGACGCAAAACTTCAAAAATCTGAAAAGGATATAAAGAAATTAGGCAGAAAAATTTCAAAGCAGGAGGGGGCGATAAAGCGTGGGAAGTTCAATCTCAATGTATACGAAAATTATATTAATGTAGCAAAAGGGAATATCAGGAATTTGACTATAGAGGAGGAGAGTGAAGATAATATAATATCAAACTGGACTCCTTTTGGAGATACGTTGGAACAGAAGGTTGAAAGGGGAAAGGAGTTTGCGAAAAATATTTCGTTAATTAAAAAGATAATAGCTAAAGAAAAACGAAGAATCAAGAGCACAAAGAGAAAGATATTAATTTCTCAAAAATTAATAGATCAATCTAATGGGGAAATTGAAAAATTAACCCTGGCTGTTGAAGAGTTTAGTCTGAATAATAACGATCTGGAGAAAGAGCACGCAATATTTACAGAACAAGTTAAAATGGCAGAAAAGCAGAAGATGAAACGCGAATTATCAATAGGTATTCACAAGCGTATATCGCCATCTCTTGCAAGCCTTTCGTTTATATTGATAGGTATTCCATTAGGGATTATGACAAGAAGCAGTAATATGCTGGTCAGTGTGGGGATAAGCTTTATTTTAATACTTTTCATCTACTATCCGTTGGTTGCAACGGGTTTAGTTGTAGCAGAGAGTATGGGCTTTCCGATCATACCTTCAGTCTGGGGGGCAAATGTTGTTAACCTTATAATGAGTGCACTGCTATTTAGAAAAATAGCGCAACAATAATTATCTTTTTCATGGAAATATGCAGCATTTCAGCCCGCAAAACAGTAGATAACAATCTTGACATTTTTATTGAATAAGTTATAGTGAAAGTCCGATGTAATCTGCGATATAGTTATTGTAATCAATACGTTATAAGCTTTCCTACTAGTAGTTTTATTTGAATATGGCATACAACGACAGCTACAATAAATCTGGACCGGGGTTTGGTTTATCAATAGGAAGTAGATGGACACGGACTATAATGATACTGATAATTGTAAATGTCAGTGTTTTTGTTGTCCAGCTTCTGTTCTCCACTATTAGTTCACAATGGGGTGGAGTGCCCGGAGCCGATATAGATAGTATGATGCCGCAGTTGGCTCTTGGGCCAGATCAATTTACTACTATGTTCTGGCTTTACCAACCTCTTGCTATAGGAAAGTTGTGGTTATGGCAGTTTGTAACGTACATGTTTCTTCATAGTGTATCCAGCCCATGGCATATAATATTCAATATGCTTGTACTATGGATGTTTGGTAGTCAAGTAGAAAAGGCAATGGGTACAAAGAAGTTCCTGGCTATGTACTTTACAGCGGGTATCTTTGCAGGTATTTTTTGCTGTCTGTTCACCCCTGGCACTCCGATCATCGGCGCTTCAGGTGCAATTTTCGCCGTCGAGATAGCATTTGCCATGTTCTTCCCCAACACCATGGTAATCTTTTACATATTCCCAATAAAGGCAAAATATCTTGTGATGATTTTTGCCGGTATTACGGTTATTAGCTGTATTATGCCTTCGAGTGGTAGCACTGCGCATTTTGCGCACCTTGGAGGACTCATTTATGGTTTCCTCTTCATTCGCTACGAGCCCAGATTCAGCAGCTTTCTTCTGTCATGGCAGAGTCAACAGCAGAAAAGAGAGTATCTGAAAGAGGAGGACATTAAAAGGCAGGTTGATGTTTTGTTAGATAAAGTGAACCAGGGTGGTATGAAAAGCTTGACGAGGAGAGAGAGGAACTTCCTTAGAAGTGCAAGTAAGAGATACAGGAAAACACGTACTTAAACAGTACACTATTTCTAGAAAAAAATGGATAAAAATATGATTAATATAGCGGTAAACGGTGTATGCGGACGCATGGGTTTAAGGATTGCAACGCTTGTTGCAGAAGACAAAGATTTGAAATTAGTTGCTGCTCTTGAAATGAAAGGTCATCAACATATCGGTAAGGATTTAAGTTCCATAATCAGCCGTGGACACAATGATGTGATAATTTCAGAAGAACTTGATGACTCAGCAGATGTGTTGATAGATTTTACATCTCCGGATTCAACTATGGATAGATTGCAAGCTTGTGCTGATAAAGATATTGCCATCGTGACAGGTACTACCGGCCTTGACAGTGAACAGATGAAGCAGATTAAAAAGGCATCGCAAACAATACCTTGTCTTTTTTCTCCAAATATGAGTGTTGGAGTAAATTTGCTCTTCAATCTTGTTGAGTCTGTCTCTAAGATTCTGGGTGATGAAGCTGATATAGAAATAATTGAGTCACACCACCGTTATAAGAAAGATGCTCCGAGTGGCACTGCTTTGAAACTGGCCGAAACAATATGTTCTGCAACAAATCGGGAAATGGATGATGTTGTAATTTACGGGCGTGAAGGTTTTACCGGAGAGAGGTCTCAAGATCAAATCTGTATACATTCAATTCGATCCGGTGATATTGTAGGAGAACACACTATAACTTTTTGTAACGCTGGAGAACGTCTCGAATTGGTTCATAAGGCACAAACACGAGACTCTTTTGCCTTGGGATCCATTCGTGCTGCAAAATTCTTAGCCGGAAAACCACCGGGTTTTTATAATATGAAAGATGCGCTAAAAGATATGTACTAAAGTCTACGCACTAAGTACTCTGCAAAACTGAGCTTAGTCCCGCAGTAACTCCATTCTGCAATATCGTTTGTCATGCCGTGATCTTCTCCTCAGTTGCCAACTGCCATTATGGCATATTCTGCCTGTGGAAAGAAATTAAGGTGTATGGATAAATTAATAATCCATTCATAAGTTCTGCTATTACAACTAGTTATCAGATCTGTAAAATATATGGTATATAGTTTGCTAATTCTCTAGATCAGAAGATTTTTGTGATTAAAGTTCAACTTCTTAAGTCTGCTATAAGAAAGTCGAGCATGATCTTCATTTAAGAAAAGGTAAAACAATTATATAGCTGATTAAGCTAAAGTATTGAATTTAATATTATAAGGAGAATTTGATGGAAAAAATCATTGGTATAGATCTGGGAACTACTAATTCTGTGGTGGCCATAATGGAAGGCGATCAGCCGAAAGTAATAACAAATTCCGAGGGAAACAGGATTACTCCTTCAGTTGTGGCTTTCACTGAGAAGGATGAACGTCTGGTTGGACAACTTGCTAAGCGGCAGGCTGTTATAAATCCGAAAAACACGGTATTCTCTATTAAGCGTTTTATGGGTAGGAGACACAATGAAGTTGGAGAGGAAGAGAAACTTGTACCGTACGAAATAGCTGGCGGTCCTGAAGAACTAGTAAAAGTGGAAGCAAGAGGAAAAAGTTTTACTCCTCCTGAAATCTCTGCAATGGTGCTTCAGAATCTTAAGAAAACGGCTGAGGATTATCTGGGTACAGAAGTAAAGAAAGCCGTAATTACGGTTCCTGCTTATTTTAATGACAGCCAGAGACAAGCAACAAAAGATGCTGGATCAATAGCTGGTCTGGATGTAGTTCGTATTATTAATGAGCCGACTGCAGCCTCTTTAGCATATGGAATTGATAAGAAGAAAAATGAAAAGATAGCGGTTTTTGACCTTGGTGGCGGTACCTTTGATGTCTCAATCCTGGAAGTTGGTGAAGGAGTTTTTGAGGTTCTTTCTACAAATGGTAACACACACCTGGGTGGAGACGATATTGATCAGCTGCTATTGAACTATATTGCTGACGAGTTTAAAAAAGAGCAGGGCATTGAACTCCGACAGGATCACATGGCTTTGCAGAGGCTTCGAGAAGCGGCTGAGAAGGCTAAGTGTGAACTTTCAACGTCAACAACCGCAGAGATCAATCTGCCATTTATAACAGCAGATCAGGCTGGACCAAAGCACTTAACCATGAGTTTGACAAGGGCAAAGTTTGAACAACTGATAGGTAGCCTTATAGAAAAGTGTCGTCAACCTTGTGAAATGGCTATGAAAGACGCGAAGGTCAGCCCTAATGAGATAGACGAGGTGATAATTGTTGGTGGAACAACAAGATCTCCTATTGTTCAAAAACTGGTTAATGAGGTCTTCAAAAAAGAACCGAATAAAAGTGTAAATCCAGACGAAGTGGTTGCACTCGGTGCCGCAATACAGGGCGCCGTTCTTGCGGGTGAAGTTCACGATGTCTTGTTGTTGGATGTTACCCCACTTTCATTAGGTATTGAGACATTAGGTAGTGTTTGTACTGTTCTTATTCCGCGTAATACTACTATACCTACTAACAAAAAGGAAATATTCTCAACTGCAGCTGATAATCAGACAGCAGTAGATATACACGTAATACAGGGTGAGCGTTCAATGGCTACCGACAATCGTACTCTCGGTCGCTTTCAATTAACCGGAATACCATCAGCACCAAGAGGCGTTCCTCAGGTAGAGGTCTCTTTTGATATTGATGCAAATGGTATTCTACATGTGTCAGCTAAAGACCTTGGTACAGGTAAAGAGCACTCTATCCAGATAAAATCATCATCCGGTCTGTCTGAAGAAGAAGTAGAGAAGATGCAGAAGGAAGCAGAACTGCATGCTGAAGAAGATAAAAAGAACAGGGA
>JABGRF010000266.1 GCA_018648405.1 Candidatus Scalindua sp. | reverse complement strand
GCTATTCTTACTACTCTTGGTGAACAGGGAAAACCTGTTATAGATTTCTTTATAGGTGCAAATGAAACTATTCTGAAGTTCGTGCAGCTTTTAATGCTTATCGCACCCTTAGGTATCGCATGCTTAATAGCTGGAAAACTTGGTAATGCGGGTGGAATAGAGAAGTTCGGACTTGAATTCAAAAAAATAGGATACTATGCTGTAACCGTTATGGCTGGTCTGCTGATCCATGCAGTCATCATCCTGCCGCTTATCCTGAAATTCTTCGCAAAGCGAAACATTATAACTTATGCAAAAGGGATGAGTACAGCACTTTTGACCGCTTTAAGTACGGCATCAAGTTCTGCTACTCTACCGGTCACTATAAAATGTGCTGAAGATAATAATCGGGTTTCTCCTAAAGCGGCTGGTTTTGTATTACCTTTGGGCGCAACTATTAACATGGATGGAACCGCCCTGTATGAAGCTGTCGCAGCAATCTTTATCGCTCAGCTATACGGTATTGATTTAAGCACAGGGCATCTGTTCATAATATTTTTAACCGCCACCCTTGCCGCTATCGGGGCTGCCGGCATTCCGGAAGCAGGTCTTGTAACAATGGTGATTGTATTAGAAGCTGTAGGTTTACCAATCGAAGGTATTTCCATGATACTGATGATAGATTGGTTCCTGGACAGGTGTCGAACTACTATAAACGTCTGGGGAGATTCAATAGGGGCCGCATTTATTGATGCAGGTTTAGAACCGGAGCCAAAAACAGTGACTACATAACGAAACTATTTATTGAAAATAGTTGTATATTATCTTCGTGTCTTTAGACGTAATGCTTTTCACTTTTCCGAGTTCATCTAACGATGCCTTGCGTATCTTCTGGATATCTCCAAAGTGTTTAAGTAGATTCCTCTTTTTAACCTGACCGATGCCAGCTATTTTATCCAGTGGTGATTTATAGTACTGCCCCTTCCTCAGCTTCTTGTGATATGCTAATGCGAAACGGTGTGCTTCGTCACGTATATTTACCAGGAGTTTCAACTCGGGTGAGTCCTGATCAGGCACAATCGGGTCGGCATCGTTGGATATAAAAACCCGCTCATCAAGGCTATGCGTTGAATCACTGTGTCCTTTAGCCTTCTTCTTACTCTTTGCAAGTGCTATAATATCTACCCTATCTACTCCAAGCTCATCAAATACCCTTCTGGCTATGCCTAGCTGACCCTTTCCACCATCCACAATCGTAAGGTCAGGAAAATCATCTTCCTTGAAAGCCCTTGTATATCTCCTGGTCATTACTTCGTACATCATCGCATAATCATCTGAGTGAGATACTGTTTTAATCTTGTATCTCTTATACTTCTTTTTAACCGGCAGGCCGTTTTCAAAGGTGACCATAGACCCAACCGCCTGCTTTCCTGCGGTATTGGATATATCAAAACACTCCATTCTCTTCGGTATATTTGCCAGGCCCAGTTGCTTCTTCAATGAAGTTAAAACAGATTCAATATCACCTCCGGATTTCTGTTTGATCTTAAATGCATTTTCAGCGTTCACGGTTGCCATCTCCAGCAGCTTATGCTTCTCCCCCCGTTTTGGACATATTACCTTTACCTTGTCTCCTTTCTTCTCACTCAATAGTTCTTCAAGTATCTCCTTGTCCTCACTCTCAACAGGCATCACGATCTCATCAGGAATGAATCTTGTCTGAACATAAAATTGGTTTAGGAATGAACAGAAAACGTTGCTTAAAGTATTGTTTATATTAGAAAATCTATACGATGCAATATCCTCAAGATTGCCGCTTCGTATAAACATAGCCTGTATCTGTATGCTGTTCCCCTCACCATAATATCCGAATACGTCTCTATCCACAAACTTCAGAGTACTGATCTTCTGCTTTTCAATGGTATTCTCTATTGCAAGTATGCGATCTCTAAACATTGCGGCCTTTTCGTATTTTAAAGATGAAGAGGCATCATGCATTTTATTTTTTAAGACTTTCAACAATTCACTATTTTTACCTTTCAGAACCAGGATAATTTCATTTATTAACTCTTTATAAGCAGACTCATCTACCAGATCACAGCACGGTGCTACGCATTTACCTATCTGATAATAGAGGCAGGGTCTCACCCTGTTTTTGAAGACATTTTGTGAACATTTTCTGATTGGAAACAGGCTGTTTACATACCTCAATGTTTCACGTACTGCTCTTGATGAAGAGTAAGGCCCGAAATAGAGAATGTTATTACTGTTCTTCTTTGATTTCTTGTCTTTCCCGGTAGATGGTTCGATCTGCCTGATAATAACAGGATAAGGAAAGGTCTGATTCATATCCAGCATGATAGAGACAAAAGTTTTGTCGTCTCTGAGGTTTATATTAAATCGAGGTTTGAACTGCTTGATCAGGTTATTTTCGAGTATGAGTGCCTCTTTCTCAGTTTCAGTTAAAACAAAATCAATATCAGCAATCCTTTTTACCAGAAACTTAATAAACAGCCTTTCATCACCTGAACTCTGAAAGTAGCTTCTGACACGATTTCTAAGGATTTTTGCCTTGCCGACATAAATCACCTCACCTCTTGTATCCTTCATCATATAGACTCCTGTACCTGTAGGAATCGTCTTTAGCTTGCTTATGAGTTTCTTGCTTTCAATCTTAATCATTTCGGGAATATATAGGGATAAATGGCATAATGCCCATTAATTTAACTA
>JABGRF010000188.1:15020-17942 GCA_018648405.1 Candidatus Scalindua sp. | reverse complement strand
TGTTTCTTTACAGAAGGCGGCGATGCTACTAAAAGCGCGATAATGGAAATACGTGCGGGAACCGGTGGTGATGAAGCAGCACTATTTGCTGCTGACCTATTCAAGATGTACTCAAAATATGCTGAAAAGCAAAAATGGAAATTTGAGATGATGGACTCCAGCCTTACAGAAATTGGAGGCTTTAAAGAGGTAACATTTTCCATTGAAGGGCCGTCAGTTTACAGCAAGTTATGCTTTGAAAGCGGAACTCACAGAGTACAAAGAGTTCCATCCACAGAAACAAGCGGAAGGATACATACCTCAGCAGCCACAGTCGCAGTCTTACCAGAAGTAGAAGATGTCGATGTCAAAATTGACCCCAAAGACCTAACTGTTGACACGTTTAGATCATCCGGACCAGGAGGACAGAAAGTCAACAAAACCAGTTCTGCCATCAGGATTGTCCACTTGCCTACCGGTTTAGTTGTCAAGTGTATGGATGAGAAATCTCAGCACAGGAATCGTGCAAAAGCAATGCGCGTACTTCGAAGCCGCCTCTATACGTTTTATCAGGAACAGACCAAGAATGAGCGCGACAAAAACCGGCGTTCCCAGATAGGATCCGGTGACAGAAGTGAAAAGATTCGCACATATAACTTTCCACAGAACAGAGTAACCGACCACAGAATAAATCTCAATCTATATAATCTGGAAAAAATAATGCTTGGAGAAATAGATGATTTGATTGTGGCAATGACAGAATTCGGTAAACAGGAAAAGATGAAGGAATTAGCCGAAACTCTTTAATACCATTTTCCCCTGACCTCATAACACCGAATCCGATTACTAAACCCAATATATATTTTCCCCACTATTCATAATCATGATTCATGCTCAAGACGTAAACACCATTCGTAATAGTCTTAAATGGGCAATTGCAATACTAAAGAGATCTAATATTGAATTTCCCGAAGTAGATGCCGGTACTCTTTTGGCATATGTTCTGTCGTGTAAAAAAACCAACCTCTATACAAATCCTGACGATACAATTAGTGACACCAACATCAGTAAGTACAAGGAGTTAATATATAAAAGAGCGAGTCATGTCCCCCTGCAATATATCACACGACAAGTGGAGTTTATGTCACTCGATTTTATCGTAGATGAACGGGTGTTGATACCACGACCAGAAACAGAAATACTTGTAGAAACCGTTCTTAGCAAAGCACATGACAATGAATTTCCAAATAAACATCTACTGATTATGGAAGTGGGTACAGGCTCAGGCAATATTGCAATCTCACTGGCCAAGAACCTGAATAATGTTAAAATATATACAAACGATATTTCGCACGATGCGATAACCCTCGCAAAAGAGAACATCAAAATACATGATGTTACTGATAAGGTCAATCTCCTGCATGGAGATTTCTTTGGATCATTCATTGGCTCTGCGGAGAAGAAGCGGATAGATTTCATTGTATCAAACCCCCCTTACGTAACCGAAGCGGAGTGGCATGAATTAGAGCCCGAAGTTAAAGATAATGAACCACGGTTGGCACTGGTTGGAGGCGAAGACGGATTGTGCTTCTACAGACGAATAATAAAAGGTGCTGTTGACTGGTTAAAGCCAGGCGGTTATCTGATTATTGAAATAGGAGAGACACAGGCGAATTCCGTTATAACGCTTATGCAAGACGATTTGCATTTCGATAATATAGAAGCAATCAAGGATCTGCATGGCAAAGAACGCATAATTTCTGCGCAGAGAAAATCATGAGAAGATGGCCAAACAATTCTATAGTTCTATAGAGTAACTGATTTTATATTTGATGCTACGGGAAGCACATAGATTCTCACTTCATTTTATTTTTAATGAATTAATTTCTTCGCTACGTAATAAATCCACGCACTGTCCTTATCATCACTGTCCTGAAACAACATGTTACCGAGTGTATCATACATATCGATCGTCTCAAAACCCACATCTTCAAGTTGCTTTATTTGATTCACTTTATCTATATAATATGTCAGCATTGCATAATTGTGTGCCACATCGTTAATAATTGCATATTGGTCTTTAAACACCTGCTGGTTCTTATTCCTCAAGTGATTACGCATCGACTTTAAAAACTTTATAATATTCCCCGCTTGCTTACACGGGGTTGTTAAAATTTCTATTCCTGGACGTGATATTGCAAATCGATGATTCCTATTATGTGAGGAGAATACAAAAAGCCCTTCCTTCTTAAGCACTCGGCGTATCTCCCTTAACCCTTTAAGCCTGTCATCATGATTAATTGAATCAAGACCATTAAATGAAAACATTACACAATCGAATTCCCCATCCTTAAATTCGCTCAAGTCTCTCACATCACTATGTAAAAAACTAACACCTTCAAATCTCTTTCTACACGATTCAACCATTTCTAAAGAGTAATCAAGGCCGACATAACCACTACTCAGATTTTTTAAAATTGCAGTTGTTCTGCCACTACCACATCCAATATCAAGTACATGTTTCCCTGAAATAAACTCTCTGTATTTTACAATGATCATTACTTCAGGATTCTGCAATCTCATATTTATATAAGCAGATACAACACTTTTGCTCTCATACTTTTTCTTATTCATAATCTTGCCTGGATCAGTAATCTCTTTTTTCTGATGATAAGCCACCGGAAAAGTCTATAATGCCAACACATAGAACAATAATAAAAAAATTATACCAAAATGCATTTCTAACCAAATCTACTATTTTGTATCAGGATTGTAAAGAGAGAATAATAATTTAGATTTATATAACACTCTGCCTACCGCCAGTCAGAGTGTTGTGATTATTAATTCGAGTTGGCTATAAAATACTCCTATGAAAAATGACAAAAAAAGTGAAGTTTTTGCGTGGTATATGTACGATTGGGCAAACTCTGCATTTGCGACTAC
>JABGRF010000188.1:0-14920 GCA_018648405.1 Candidatus Scalindua sp. | reverse complement strand
CTATGGGCTTTTCTTGCTGGAGCGGCTGCTCTATTTGTATTTATAACAGCTCCAATCCTTGGTGCAATTGCAGACATATCTGAATCAAAAAAGAAATTTTTAATTGCATTCTGTTTTAGTGGCAGTCTGTTTACAACACTCTTATTCTTCAGTCGTAGCGGTGATGTATGGATGACAATGATCTTTTTCTTCATTGCCAATACCTGCTTTATAAGTGCAAATATCTTTTATGATGCTTTTCTCCCGCATATTGCTTCCAGAAAAGATATTGATCAGGTTTCTGGAAGAGGCTATGCCTATGGATACCTGGGCGGAGGCCTTCAATTCTTAATCTGTATAATCCTAATCATTGCCCACAATTACATCGGAATTGAGAAAGCAATGGCAGTTCGAATCAGCTTGCTATTTTCAGGAGTCTGGTGGGCAGGTTTTTCAATAATTACTTTTGTCGGGTTACGTGAACATGGTAGTGGCAAAGCATCTCTCCAACAATTCCAATCCAATAACAAGTCATGGTCATATCTAAGATTTGGCTTCACACGAACATGGCGTACCGTTTTGAATGTTAAAAGACACCGTAATCTTGCAATTTTCCTGATCGCGTTTATGTTCTATAATGACGGTATACATACGGTTATTAGAATGGCCGCCATTTACGGAAAGGATGAACTTGGCCTCAAGAACGAAACTCTTATGGGAACACTCTTGCTTGTACAATTTATCGGTATTGGAGGCGCACTTTTATTCAGCAAAATATCTAAATCTTTTGGAACAAAAAGGATATTGATCTTCATCTTATTTCTGTGGCTGGGGATATTATGCTATGCGTATATTATAAACAGCGCAATTGACTTCTGGATATTAGGGATAGCGGTAGGCTTTGTTCTTGGCGGCTCTCAATCGTTAAGCAGATCTTTTTACGGAGCAATGATTCCCTCAAATGAATCGGCTGAGTTCTTCGGATTCTTCTCAGTTTTCGCAAAGTTTTCAGCTATATGGGGGCCGTTTGTATTCGGTATTATTCGTCAGATTACAGGAACATCACGTCTAGCCATTTTATCACTAGTCGGTTTCTTTATTATAGGAATTATATTATTGTGTTTTGTAAAAGAGAATACTCACATTAACCATGTCCCCTGTGAAGGGATGTAAAGGCGAGGGAGTTATCCTGAAACAACATTCATATCTTAAATATAATGCGCTGTGCTCTCGTGCTGTCACCACGTCTAACATCTATTATCAATTCCGAACCCTTGCCACGAAACTCATATATCAATTTCCCACCTTCATCAACAGAATGGGTACAATATAAAACCTTCCCTGATACAGTATCACCATCCAGATTAGCAGCAATAACTTTTAAAGGCATACAACAGGCGGCCTGGAAGACCATCTTCTCATCAAGCTTAAAAAGCCGTGTATAATGAGGCTTTCTCGGCGCTCCCTTTACCATGCTCGCCGCTTTAGATAATTCCCCTGGCATAGTAGTATCAATTAAGTATTTCTCATCAGCCTCAATTCTGTCATCAGGTCTTACTGGTTCACCCAAGTCTACATTTTTAATCATCTTTTCGGCATCTTCCTGATCCTGCTTTATTGACTCTTCTGAAGGAGTTTTACCTGCTTTGTTTCTACGACTTTCAACCTTTGGGGATTCAGGATTAACTAAAGGCAACTTTTCATAAGACGTATTTATACTAACAGTTCTCTGCATATATTATCCTCTAAAAAAAAACTTCAATATTTAGTTCCGTTATAAAAAGCAGGCTTTTATCAAACGGATTTAATTAACTCTACGTTACTAAAACCTATATACCACTAAATGCATTATCTATAAGTCTCATCATCTCTGAAAAATCAAAAGGTTTTTTGAGTATGAAATCAACTTTAATATTTTCATCCTCTATAGGCTTTAGCTTCTCACCCCAGCCGGTGATTATACCTATTTTTGGTCTCCTCTCCAAATCATTCAGAGCTCTTATAACATCATATCCAAATACTTCCGGCATAACCATGTCACATAATACAAGATCATAATCGCTAACCCCGGCAAGAATTATTGCTTCCGCACCATTATCAACCGTCCTGACCATGTGGCCTTCTTTTGAAAGGAATTTATCCAGAACATCGCATATCGGTTCTTCATCATCAACCACCAGAATATGGAGACCATTATTACTTTTCGGTACTAGTTCTATTTCAGAAATTTTAATTTTAGCATCTGCTCTAGTATATATCGGTAATTGAAGAGTAAATGTACTGCCCTTACCAATTTCACTTTTGACATTTATCTTACCATTATGTCTGGATAATATGCTGTAAACTATACTCATACCTAGTCCAGTACCTTCCGGTCTTCTTGTGGTAAAAAAAGGATCAAACACCTTCTCTCTTACATCTTCTATCATACCTTTACCGGTATCAGTAACTTTAATAAACACATGACCATCCTTGTTCAACGTACTAAAAGAAATTTTACCACCTTCAGGCATTGCATCGAGGGCATTATTTATTATATTTACAAACGCCTCTCTTATTTCTGTAGAATTGCAACGAACTTCTGACTCTCCCCTAATACCATCTATGTCTATGTGGTAGCTTATACCATTGGCTTGAGCCATGTTTTTCCATCTGGGCATTGTAAATTCAATCGATTGCTGAATTAAGACGCCCACATCATCAGTTACGTATTCTTTTATGTCTACTTCTGTTTTAGCGAAGTCATACATCTTATTGGATATTTCAGCTCCGTCATTGGTCGCCTTCATAATAATATTAAGTGCATTTACCAACTCTCCATTATCTTTATATGCTCTCATCATTAACTGTACATTACCAGAGATGACTGCAAGTATATTATTAAACTCATGTGAAATCCCGGCACTTATAGTCCCAATCGATTTTAATTTATCAGACTGCAAGAGCGCCTCTTCCATTTTCTTACGTTTCATAATTTGATTGAGGAGAGCAAGTAGATGATTCATATCTAATGGTTTTGTCTCATAGGATACGACTTGCTCATGACGCACAGCTTCTATCGCACTATCAAGGGTGGCGTGTGCAGTAATATGGATAAAATCAGTTGAAGGTGATATTTCCGCTAATTTTACGACAAGATCACTACCTTGTATATCTGGCAACCCTATATCTACAAGAGCTATGTCATAGCCAATACTATGTACCATGGAAATCGCATCATTACCACTATTAGCGCAGCCAATAGCATAACCTTCATGTTCAAGATACTCTTTAATACTATCACAGAGCTCTTTATTATCATCAACAACTAATATACTGGTCTTTGTATTCATCGTCTGTTTTCAGAAAATAAGATAAAAAGAAAATTAATAATTCTGCATTGAACCGTTTCAAAGACATAAGATTCAACAAAACAAAGGAAAAATTATTGTTCTATCTGAAGGCCAAGTGATAACCAACATAATGATAATCCCGCTTCTAGTTTCTAGCCTCCAGAGCTTTCTGTGTAACTTCAAGCAGGTTCTCAATATTTAAAGGCTTTTCAAGGAATGTATAGACATCATTTTTTGAAACTTTATCAATTAGTTTTTCGGTTTCCTCCTTATTATCAGTAACAATGATAATATTTACATCAGGTCGAAAATCACGAATTTTCTGATATGTTTCAAGGCCATCTATGTCAGTATGCTTTGTATCAAGGATAATAATGTCGAATTTTTTTTCGCCTGCCATTTGTATTGCCGTTTCACGTTTCCTAACAATCACTCCACGGTACCCTTTATCCGTAAACTTTTCAAGCAGGTCTGAACAAAGCTCTTTGTCGTCATCAGCTATCATAACAATCGCTCCGCCAGGAAAAGATTTATTTATACTGCAAATAAGCCTTTCGTTATCTACGGGCTTTTGAAAAGCGCCAAAGACTCCTTCTCTCAAAGCTTCTCTGATTCTGCTTTCTACGGCAAAAGCCGTCATCAGGATAGTGGGAGTTTCTGGAGAAACATCTTTAAGTCTCTGAAATGTTTCCACCCCATCCATTCCTGGCATTCTGACATCCATAAGTACCATGTCAAATACCTCTTTCTTGACTGCTTCAACAGCCTTAAAACCATCATGCACACCCATGGCATCAAACCCCTCCATTTCAAGAAAGTCAATCAGGCCTTCACAATAGTCTATATTATCATCTACTACAAGAATCCTTCTGTTTGTCTTCACTATTAACCCCTTTGATTTACATAATTATAAACTTACACAGCAATCTACTAATAAACAATTTTGCTGATTTTGAGTAATCCCACATTTCAAGCTACTTGTTCATGTATTAGCAGATGGAAAGCGCAATATGAATGTTGCACCTTCACCCTCTTCAGACGTTGCATCTATTTCACCTCCATGTTTTTCCATAATCATCTTACATATTGTAAGCCCATATCCAAAGCCCTTTACCTTAGTTCCAAAAAACGACTGAAATATTTTTTTTATATTTTCATCCGTAATACCGGGGCCGGAATCTTTTATTGAAATAATAACATTTTTATTATCATCTTCATAAGCAGTTATCCAGATTGTTCCCTGGTTGTCCATTGCGTGTGCAGCATTAGACAAAATATTTCTTAATACTATAGAAATTTGCTTTTCATCTACATCTACAAATAACTGGTTTTTCGTCATTGCATTAATAAGATGAACATTTTCTGGCAAATCTGATATAGCTTCTCTATTCGTAATAATATCGCTTAAATCCCACCTTCTTTTATTAGGTGTTTCCAGTTTTGCCAGGTCTTGCAGGCTTTGAATAGTATCAACAGTTTCCTTAACCTGTCTGATTATTCGATCTATTTGATTCTTAGTCTTTTCATCTGCGTCCTTAAGCCTTCTTTTCAGATTTAATGCAGAAATATCAATCGTAGCCAAAGGGTTTCTTATTTCGTGAGCAATACTGCCTGATAACTTACCTAGAACAGCAAGGCGCTCTGACGTAGCAATTTGCTCTTCCATCTCTATTTGTTTAGTAATATCACGCCAATTACTTATGATAATACCCTGATCCTCTGTAGACTCCTGTGACACCCGTGATGCATTAACACTTAAATACTTTACTCCTTCAGTTGTTGTCATATTGAAATTAACGTCATAACAATAACCTTCACGATAGACACTATCCATTAACTTTGTCCATAAATCCACGGCCCCATCATCAAGTTGTTGAAGCCATACAAAAAGGTTTGTCTCAATAACATCTCTCCAATTTTGCTGAAACATGGAGCTAAACCGTCCATTAACTAACACAATATTCTGCGATGCATCTGTAACGACAATACCGTTAGGAGTCGAACGTAACACTCCTTCAAAAAATTTAACTGTTCTTTTTGTAGATTCTAAATCACTTATATTTGGAATATTATCCATAGGGATCATCTTCACGTTTGATCTATTTTAGATATTTTTACAACACTGTACTTGTATTCAGGTTGTTTAGAATGCAGATCGCACACATGATTAGTAAGTAGGTTTGCTAGTCTGCCATCACCAACTTTTAATGCATTACCAAAATGCATTGGCATGAATATGGTATTTGGCAACATGCTATCAGTAATTCTTACAGCGCCGCTAACCGCTCCCCTTCGCGAAGCGACCTCAACTTCTTCGCCTTCAACTATACCCAATTGAGAAGCATTAACCGGGTTAATTTCAACGAAGTTGTCCGGAGCCTTAGATTCGAGGCTGGATACCCGTCCTGTTCGTGTTCTCGTATTGAAATGCCATGGTAACTTTCCAGTAATAAGGACATAAGGATATTCTTCATCAGGTGACTCAGATGGCGGAATATATTTCCGGGGTAATAATGCAGCACGTCCGTCAGGCCTGGGAAATTGTCTGTCTGTAAACAAACGAACAGTTCCGGAATGTTCCGAATCAGGACATGGTAATTGAGGACCAACTCCATTGCGTAAACGTTCATATGTGACACCGTTCATATCACATATTTGTCCTTTCGTAATTGTCTTAAGTTCCTCGAACACCTCTTCTGACGAAGCATATTGAAACTCATTTTCAAAGCCCATGGCTTGTGCTACTCTGCAAATAATATCATAATCCGGTTTTACATTACCGTACGAGTCGATTATTTTATCTACCAGTTCTATGCGACGTTCTGATGAAATAAAAGTGCCTGTTTTTTCAAACCAGTGTGCACCAGCCAACACAACATCAGCCATCATAGAAGTTTCTGTTGGATGAAATATATCCTGCACAATAATCAGTTCCGCTTTAGACAAGCCTTCCCTAACCCATTTAGAATTAGGCAATGATGCTGCAGGATTTGATGAAATAACCCACAATGCTCGCACTTTTCCGGAATGGAGACCCTCTATCATTTCTATAATAGACCTTCCGGGAGCAGGTTGTATTTTTTCTAGCGGAATTTTCCAGAAATCAGAAAGTTCTTGTCTGTGCTGCGGGTTAACTACAGTACGCATTCCCGGTAGCAAATGTGAAAGACCTCCCATCCATCTATTACCCAGGGCGTTGGATTCACCAGTAATTGATAGTGGCCCTGCTCCAGGCCGGCAAAAATTATCGGTCAACAACCAGAGATTATGTAATGTATTATTTTTAAATACCGCTTGTGTAGAATGGTTATAGCCTTGGAACCAGAAAACAAGCATGGCCTTAGAGCTTCCTATAAGACGGGCAGCCTCTCTGATTTGATCCTCCGGACAACCGGTAATCTCGAAGGCGCGCAATGGTGTATATTCTTTTAAAAGATCTTTCAGATCACTGAGGCCAGAGGCATATTCACCAACAGCTTCCTCGTCTACATAACCTTCTTCAAACAGAACATGAGCCAAGGCATTATTCAAGGCAACGTCCGTGCCAGGTAATATCTGAAGATGTATGTCTGCAATTGCGGCAGTTTCAGTCCTGCGGGGGTCAACGACAATTACTTTAGTTCCATTTTCCTTCTTCGCAGCACAAACTCGTGCAAAAATTGCGGGAACTGAAACTGCCATATTATTACCCGCAATAAATAAAAGATCTGCTTCTTCAACATCATCATAACAAGCAGGTGGAGCATCAGCACCAATTGTCGACACAAAACCCATTGCCGAACTTGACATACAGAGACGCGTAGTACACTCAATGTTATTGGTACCAATGGCCGCCTTCATAAATTTGTTTGCTATATAATATTCTTCATTGAAACAAGTTGCCCCCATGTGGAGAGCAATCGAGTTAGGACCGTGTTTATCGACGATGTTTTTAAGGCCGACAGCAACGTGATTGATTGCCTCATTCCATTTTACGGTTGTGAGCTTACCATCACGACGAATCATCGGATCACTTAATCTGCCTTCAGCCTCAAATACAGGTGTATAGTTAGCAGGCAAGATACAAATCCTCCCGTCGTTTACTGGATGCCCCTTCATCCCTTTGATATCAACAAGCTTACCACCATCCAGACCAACCATTAATCCACAACCTAATCCACAATAAGAACAAGTTGTTTTTTTCCATTCGATTGACACTTTATTGATTCCTTATTGAATTGTATATATACATCTCTATTGAAAATCAAACAGACCAACACCGCTATTGCGATAGTGCTATAAGTACTTGATAAATGAGTACCTACACTCATATATTCAACACCATATAGTACTTTTTAATCAATGTGAAGACAATGACAAAATGTAATAATTACAATCTATCATATCTTTATTCTTCCTCTTAGATCGATTTAACTTGCGTCACTATATCTTTCTGATTGATTCCAATCATCGATATAAATTATAATTGAAACGTATCATTAACACTCGCGATTACTTTTAATGAAAGCAGCTATGAGTGTAGAGATCATAAATAAACCTGGACAATTACCGGCTTTTTGGAATCGAAGCATTATCTTCTTTGCTAATATTCAATCTATTTTCTTCGATAATCAAGGAGGATTAGAAAGGCTTAAACAACGGGTAAGTGGTGTAGAAACCTATGGAGGTAGGCTTATCCCAATTATTAATTTGATGTTCAGCGGAGACAAGAATCTGCTTGTGCTGGAAAGACCCCCGGATCAAACACTGTTACACTATTTTGAGGACGACCTTGGGCTAAGCATTCCAGATATTGCCATCCTGTCACATTCTGCCTACAACGACCTTCCTAATCAAATCGATAAGTCGATACATACTGAAAAAAGCGCAGAACTTACTTTAATCCAGCAACATAGTGCTTCCTGGATTGATGGATTTGTAAGCGATAAGGTACTTATGAAGATTGCAAAGTCCCTTTATAAGCCAACCATAAGCAGCATGGAAGGAAGTAAAAAGGGAAACAATAAATTCCTACTCCATAACAATCTTTCAGAAAAAGGATTTCCAGTTTTTGACACAATTCTTGCATCGTCACTTAACGATATTCCCGCTTGTATTGCTACACTGCGTAATAAAGGATATAAAAAGGCAGTAGTCAAGTCTCAAATCGGGGCTTCGGGTATCGGCATAACAAGCCTGCCAACTGTTCCTGACGGTCCAATATCAATCCCTGAACACTTTTTCTTTGAAGGTCCGTGTATGGTACAGGGGTGGCTAGATGAAACAGTTAAAAATGTACGTCATATGGGATCGCCAAGCATTCAGATGTTTCTGGATGAGAGAACCCTATCTCTTTATGATATTACAGAACAGATTCTTAATAAAGACTGCGTTCATGAGGGCAATCTATCACCACCTCTTTATTTCAGCAAGAATGACTGGGTTTTTAAGGAATTATTTCGTCAGGCAACTGCTTCCGGATCCTGGCTTCACGAACAGGGATATAGAGGAACGGCTAGTGTCGATTTTCTGGTTGTTGAACACTGTGGCAACATCGAGGTAAGAGTATGTGAAATAAATGCCCGTATTACAGGCGCTACGTATCCATCAATAATAGCAAGGCATTTCCTTCCACATGATGCATGGCTAATGAGGAATATACGGTTTGCTAAACCACTCAAAGATAGAAGTTTGCTAAAAATACTTGATCAGGCTGGCTATCTTTTTCGACCCGGAATGCAGGAAGGTGTATTACCAATTAATCTTAATCTAAACGATGATAGCAATGTACAAAAAGGACAGTTTCTCTTTCTTGCAAAAAACGTAGACGATTGTATATTAATACTAGAACAAATGGAGTCAATACTTCCCTTTAGCTGGCATTATGACAGCGACTGAGAAACTCCGAAACATTACAAAGCACTTATAATTCTAATAGATGAAATTTTAAATTATTCATGTAAGGTAGACAATGACAAAACTTTTAACAGATTTGCAGAAAAAGCTTGTTGCTTTAACAAGGGACTTAATCATGATCCCAAGTGATGAATCTCGACCTGATGACATCGATCGCTGTTTTGAATTTATAATCAACCATTTGGAATCACTTGACACAGTTGACATTAAGAAACATTATCATCGAGGTATTACATCTTTGATTGTACTTCCAAAAAACATGGATCACCCTAAAATACTACTTTGTGGTCATCTTGATGTTATAACGCATGCCGACTCCCATTGCTATCATTCACATATAACTGATGGTAAAATAATAGGTCCTGGGGCAGGAGATATGAAGGGCCCTCTGGCAGTTCTACTGGAAGTTTTCATCAATTTACACATGAAATATGAAAACCTATCTCTCGGGCTTGCAATTACATCAGATGAAGAGCGTGGTGGAGATGCAGGCATGCGTTTTCTATTTGATGAAATTGGGCTCAGGTGTGAAGTTGCCTTAGTGCCGGACGGGGGATCACTGAATGAAATAACTATTGAAGAGAAAGGCATACTTCATTTAACAATCAAATGCATTGGCCACTCTGCACACGCAGCTCGACCGTGGTTGGGCAACAATCCCCTGGAAAGGCTTATTGATGCTGTCTCACGGCTACGCAGACACTTTGATTCATTAGTTAGTGACAAAGACCACTGGCACCCCACCTGCACACTCACAATCATTAAAACGCCAAATCAAACTGTCAACTGCATACCTTCAGAAGCGGAGGGGACTCTGGATATACGCTTTCCTGCCCCCTACACAACAAAGGAAATTCTAACCAATATCGACAATATACTCGGAGATGAAGTCGAAACACATACGATTATGAGTGCTGAACCGACGCAGTTTACGCCGGACCCTCTCTATCTTTCAGTTTCTGAGGAAATTACAGGCAAACCTACTATTCAGAAGAAGGAAGATGGCGGAAGTGATGCGCGTTTTATCGGACGTTATAATATCCCGGTAATCGTCTCCAGGCCGATTGTTGGAGAGTTACATTCGGTTGACGAGTGGATAGATATCAGCTCTATGGAGACATTCTATCGTATCTACGAGCGCTATTTAAAACGAAAACTGCATCTAGATGAATAATAAGTTAGGAATTGGGAGATTCAGGAATTGACAAATTCCATTTATACCCTCCATCCATAATTGGATTTCATGCCAAACCCTTATGAGCGAGCCATCTTTCAGCCTCTAGTGCGGCCATACAACCTGTGCCGGCAGCTGTAATTGCCTGTTTATAATAAGGATCCATAACATCACCAGCAGCAAATACGCCCACAACGCTTGTTGAAGTCCTCCATGACTGACGTGTACCAATAAATCCCTTATCATCTAATTCTAAACTGTCACCAAGAAATGAAGTATTCGGAGTATGGCCAATTGCGATAAACAACCCGCTACAGTCCAGTTCTGATTCCTTCTTAGTAACTGTATCTTGTATTTGAATTCCAGAAATTATTTTGTCACCCAGAACATCTGTAATAATAGAGTTCCACTTGAACTCTATTTTAGGGTTTGACTTAGCACGTTCCTGCATTATGGAACTTGCTCTCAGCTCATCGCGACGATGAACCATAATTACCTTGCTTGCAAATTTTGTCAAATATAGAGCTTCTTCGATTGCAGAATCTCCTCCTCCAACAACCACCAACACCTTGTCCCTGTATCCGGGAAGAGCACCATCGCATATAGCACACGCACTCACTCCGCCACCAGATTTAGCAAGACGTTGTTCATTTGGCAAATTCAACCAGTTTGCCCTTGCGCCGGTTGCAATAATAACGCTCAATGCCTCTATGTCATTGCCTTCAGAAGTTTTTAATTTAAAAGGGTGTGCAGTGAAGTCAACGGATGTTATGTCTTCTGTAAATACTCGAGTGTCAAATCTTTGAGATTGTTGCTTGAATAGTTCCATCATATCAGTCCCCTGAACACCGGAAGGGAAACCTGGGTAATTTTCTACCTCGGTAGTATACATGAGCTGACCACCCGGAACCATTACGTTAGAAGGCTCTCCTTCATAAACAACTGGATCCAGACTAGCCCTTGCCGCATATATGGCTGAAGTCCATCCAGCAGGACCGGAACCGATGATTACTATCTTCTCTGGCATATTATTTCTCCATTAAAAAAAGAGTATCAATTACAACCAGCTATATGCTAGCAAAGACACCCTATTCGTTAAAAATAAAAATTCTATCATGCATATCTTTTAAATGCAAATACGGATCAGATTAAATTATTATTAATATCAAAATTACAGGAATAATAATAAACGAACTGATTGTCTAAGTGATTTATAAGTAGAATCTACATAGGTGTTTTGCTATAGTGAAATGAAGAAAATATATTGATATTATCTTGTTCTATATTGTACAAATTGACGTTTTTCATTTACTTTTCTTAAAAAAATAAATATGCCTTCAATTTCTACTATAACATTTCCTACCTTTTATTTAACTCTCTGGAATGTCTGAAAAAAAGCTACGCTTAAAAAACAACTCAAAAATTGCCATTATTGGAGGCGGTCCGGCAGGTAGCTTCTTTGCAAACGATGCTATACGAGAAGCAAAAAGTCTCGGTATCAATATTCATATAACAATCTTAAACAGCAAGGATTTCAACCAGAAGGGTCCCAATGGATGCAATATGAGTGCCGCAGTCATTGCAAGCACCTTACACGCAAAACTTACTAGAGATGGTATAATTTTACCTGAACATATTATTCGGCAGAAAATTAAAGGATATTACTTTCATACTGAAGAATATGGCATTGAGCTATATAAGCCTGATCAGACAAATAAAAGTACGATTATGGCAGTGTACCGCGGAAATGGCCCCCTTTTTAGTACTCACACGGAAAGTCATAGTTTTGATGATTTCCTGCTAAAACATGTCATCAAACAAGGAGTTACCGTAATCTCTGAGCCGGTACTGGATCTAAATATATCCTCCGATCCTGATACACCTGCAACTGTTGTCTACGGAAAAGGAGGTCAACGTAATAAAATAGAAGTTGATCTAGTGGTTGGTGCCTTTGGTATAAATTCTAATCTAGCAAATAAAATAGAGAATTTAAATCTTGGTTATATACCTCCGAAAACTGTTAGAACATGTCAAATGGAGATACCATTAGATCCTGCCTTTATAAAGAGCTCTTTCAAGGACAATATACAGGTATTCGCACTTGGCATTGAACCATTCAGATTTGCGTCGATGGTGCCAAAGGACAATTATATTACAGTCAGTTTGGTAGGTTCTAGAGATTTGACAAGCAATGATCTGATTGATTTCTTAAATCATCCGGTAGTACGCAAGAATTTACCTAATAACTGGGAAATGCCTGATAAATTCTGTATGTGTTTGCCCAAAATTGTTCTTTCGCATGCAATAAATCCATTCAGCGATAGGCTTGTTCTAGTAGGTGACGCCAGTATATCAAGGATTTTTAAAAATGGCCTGGAATCAGCCTATATTACTTCACAGTTAGCGGTACGAACTGCATTTGAATACGGTATTTCCAGTGAAGATTTTGCCAGACATTATTATAAACCTGCCAGAAAACTACTTGCTATGGATAATAAACTTGGAACAGTAATTCTGGCAATCAGCGACTTTGTCACCAGGCAGAATTGGCTAGTCAAAGCACGTCTATCTTATGTTGAAGACAAAAGAGGCTCATGGATTGCAAACCATCTCAACGCACTTCTCTGGAACATGGTCACAGGAGATGCTCCATATCATAAAATATTGATACAGGCTATAAATCCTCTATTTCAGATCAAATTAATTCCTATTACATTAAAAGCACTGATCATAGCTATTGTAAAATATCCGTTTTATCGCAATCCCACAAAATAGTAATATACATGACTAGCCTACTGCAGAAGCTTTATCAATTCAGTGCTTAGTCTCCCTTACTAATAGTAGATTGTTAATAAAGAACCAACAATAAATATGAAGAAAAAACGCATAATGATTGTCGAAGATGAGATTGTGAGTGCTAGATCTTTAGAAATGAGTCTAGTGAAATTGGGGTATGATGTTACCGCAATAATATCTTCCGGTGAACAAGCTATACATATGTTAGAAAAAGAAGAGTGTCCTGAGTTAGTTTTGATGGACATTTCCCTGCAAGGAGAAATGGATGGCATTGAAACCGCCAGAATAATTAATACCAAATTCTATATTCCGGTAATATACCTTACCTCATATGCAGAAAATAAAATTTTTGAAAAAGCAAAATCAACAAATCCATATGGATACTTAACAAAACCGTTCAAAAAAGACGAATTACAAAAAGTTGTTGAGCTCGGTCTCTATAGACACCGTTTTGATGAAGATAGACGAATGCTTGTTACAGAGCTAAGAAAAGAGATAGTTGAGCGGAATCGGATGGAGAGGGAGTTGGAAATGCGCGTTCGTCAACAAGATGTCATTGCCTACCTTGGACACAAAGTTCTGCAGAGCATTGATCCGCTTGACTTCATGAATGAGATGGTGACGAAAATTGCGGAGACCCTAGATAACGAATACTGCAAGATTCTCAAACTACTACCTGATGGAAAGAATATGCTACTTTTGTCAGGTGTCGGATGGAAAGAAGGCCTGGTTGGTCATGCTACAGTTGATACCGGACTGGATTCACAGGCAGGTTATACTTTAAATTCAAGAAAGCCAATAATCGTTCACGATTTGAAGACTGAACCTCGCTTTTCAGGTCCTCAAATTTTACTTGACCATGGAGTAGTAAGTGGAATGAGTATTGTTATAAATGTGAATAACGAGATATGGGGAGTATTGGGTACTCATTCAACAAAACACAAAATCTTTAGTAAGAACGATATCAACTTTCTTCATTCTGTATCTAATCTTCTCTCCAGTATAATCACCCATAAAATAACCGAGGATACGCTTAAGGCATCTGAAGAAAAATATCGCAAACTGATAGAGACAGCACAGGATGCCATTGTTTCTGACGAAAATGGTGTAATTACTATCTGGAATAAATCAGCTGAGAAAATATTCGGATATTCAACGAGTGAAATCTTAGGAATGCAAGTATCAACTATTATCCCTGAAAGACTTAATAAAAAACACATGCAGGGAGTGAACCGATTTCTAGAATCAGGCAAAGACGGAATTATGGATAATATAGTAGAAATTTATGGTAAGTCAAAAGATGGAACAGAGTTTCCAATCGAGATGTCACTATCTTATCAGAAAATGAAAGAAGGGCATTATTCCTTTACAGCAATAATCAGAGATGTTACTAATCAGAAAAAAGCAAAAGAACAACTGATTGAAAAATCTAAAGAGATAGAGAAAATCAATAAAGAATTAAAGGACTTTGTCTATACGGTTTCGCATGATTTAAAGGAGCCGTTGTTTTCGATAAATGGTTATGTTACACGGCTATACGAAACCTACCATGACACATACGATGAAAAGGGTAGAAGATTCTCAAACAGGATAAAGGCAAACATAGAGATTATGTCGAACAGGATTCAAGAAATTCTAGAAGTCGCAAAAGTTGGCATGATAACATATGATTTAAAAAACCATGCCAGTGAAATTATCATAAAGAATGTTTTAGGAACATTGGAAGACAAAATCCAGGCAAATG
>JABGRF010000153.1:8835-18092 GCA_018648405.1 Candidatus Scalindua sp. | reverse complement strand
TCAAGATCTCAAGTATAAGAGGACGAGGCGGCGCCGGATTCCCAACACATGTTAAGTGGAATTTTGCAAAACAATCTCCAGGAGACATCAAATATCTGATCTGTAACGGTGACGAAGGTGACCCCGGTGCATTTATGGACCGTTCACTCCTTGAAGGCGACCCTCACAATGTAATAGAAGGCATGCTGATCGCCGCCTATTCATTTGGCGCGTCTAAGGGATACGCATATATCCGTGCAGAGTATCCACTCGCTGTGAAAAATTTCGGAAAAGCGATAAAGGATGCACATGAGAGTGGAGTTCTGGGAGACAATATACAGGGATCCGATTTCTCATTTGATATAAAGATCAAGGAAGGTGCAGGCGCTTTTGTCTGTGGAGAAGAGACGGCACTTATCGCTTCAATCGAAGGAGATCGGGGAATGCCAAGGTTCAAACCCCCCTTCCCTGCAATTAAAGGACTGTTCGGCAAACCGACTATTATCAATAATGTAGAAACCCTGGCTAACCTGCCATGGATAATTAATAACGGAGGCAAAGCATACGCCTCTCATGGAACAGAAGATTCCAAGGGAACAAAAGTATTCGCGTTAGCAGGAGCTATTAAAAAAGGTGGACTGGTTGAAGTTCCGATGGGAACAAAGATCCGTTACGTTCTGGAAGACATAGGTGGAGGATCTTCATCGGATTTACCTTTGAAGGCGGTACAGCTTGGCGGACCATCGGGAGGATGTGTCCCTGAGAGCCTGTTTGATACTACTATTGAATACGCTGCAATAAACGCCACTGGAGCTATTATGGGTTCAGGCGGTATGATAGTAATGGATGGAACAACCTGTATGGTTGATCTTGCCAAGTATTTCCTCGGCTTTACCCAAAATGAATCATGCGGAAAGTGTACCTTCTGTAGAATAGGCACACTGAGAATGAGAGAGCTTCTAACCAAGATTTGTGACGGACATGGTGAAATGGAGGATATTACTGTCCTTGAAGAACTAACCGAGCAGATCAAGAAATCCAGTCTGTGCGGTCTGGGACAGACTGCGCCAAACCCGGTTGCAACAACTCTGAAATATTTCCGCAATGAATACGAAGCCCACATTAAAGATAAAAAATGTCCTGCTGCAGTATGCAAGAGCCTGATAACTCATACTATTATTCCTGACGATTGCTCTGGCTGCTCCTTATGTGAAATGCAGTGTCCGGTCAATGCGATAGAAGGACAGAAGAAAGTGAAAGGTTCTTTTGTCATTGATCAGGCAAAATGTATCAACTGCGGAATGTGTTTTGAGGTATGCAATTCGAAAGCTATTATAGTTAAATAAGAATTTTAAATAAAATAATATAAGCTTCAGGTATTGACAATGAGTGAGAATGTAACAATAACATTAAATGGTAAAGAGATAGAAGTCCCGTCTGACGTGACAATCAGAGTGGCAGCAAAGAGTCAGGGCATCGATATCCCTACTTTCTGTTTTGATGACAGGCTAAAGGCATATACAAGTTGTTTTCTATGTGTTGTAGAGGTTGAGAAGGCAAGGAACATGATACCTGCCTGCAGCACCACTGTCACTCCGGGTATGGTTATAAGAACTGATACTGAAGCCATTAAGACTACCAGGAAGATGGCACTTGACCTGCTTCTTTCTGATCACAGTGGAGACTGCGTTGCACCATGCGAGGACACCTGCCCTTCAAATGTTGATGTACAGGGATACATCGCTCATATATCAAACGGAAATTTTCCTGCAGCTGTTAAACTAATTAAAGAACAAAACCCCCTGCCGGTAATCTGTGGCAGGATCTGTCCTCATCCTTGCGAAGCTCAATGCAGAAGAGGGCTTGTTGATGAACCGGTAGCCATTAACCCCATGAAAAGGTTCTCTTCAGAATATGAACTGGATCATGGTCCGTTTCTACCTGAAACAATGCCTGATACCGGTAAAAGCGTAGCTATCGTTGGTGGAGGACCTGCCGGACTGTCAGCTGCTTATTTCCTGAGACAACAGGGGCATGCTGTAGATATCTATGAAGCCCTGCCTGAACTGGGAGGTATGACACGGTACGGTATTCCAAGATTCAGACTGCCGTGGGACAAACTTGATAAAGAGGTTAGTGCTATTATTGACCTTGGTGTGAAGGTTCATCATAACAAGAGACTGGGTAAAGATTTTACCATTGACGAACTCAAAAGAAACGGTGCAGATGCTGTGCTTATTGCCATTGGTGCTCACAAAGCCAAGAAGATGATGGTGAAAAACGAAGATATTCCGGGAGTAATCGGAGGAATTGATTTCCTACGCAAGATGGTGCTGGGTGAAGAGGTAAATGTAGGTAAGAAAGTTGCCGTTATCGGCGGTGGAGATACTGCGATGGATTGTTGCCGAGTTGCCAAACGAGCCGGAGCAGAAGATGTAACACTACTTTACAGAAGATCACAGGAAGAGATCCCTGCCCTGCAGCATGAACAGGATGAAACTATCGAAGAAGGAGTTGATTTCAAACTGCTGACCGCTCCGGCTGAAGTACTGGAAAAAAACGGAAAAGCAGTAGGTCTCAAGGTAATTACAATGGAACTTGGTGATCCTGATGAATCAGGCAGACGAAGACCTAAACCGATTGAAGGCAGTGAGGAGGATCTTGAATTTGATCTGATCATCGCCGCCATTGGACAGGACCCTGATGTTTCCTGTATTGAAGGTGAAAAAGAGATACCGGAATGTACCAGATGGAGTACCTTCAAATATGACGAAAAATCCATGGTTACCACTGTTGAAGGTGTGTTTACTGCCGGAGACTGTGCTTTCGGTCCTGATACTGTAATTCGTGCCGTATCCGAAGGAAAACAGGCGGCCAAAGCCATCAATCTATACTTCGCCGGGACCAAAGTTGAGCTCAAGAAAGAGTATCAAATCACAGCAGGCAGGTTAAAAGACCTCGATATGGCTGACTACTCTCCAAGGTATGCCCATAAGAAGAGAGCACTGGAATCTACACATCCGTCTGACGTCCGCATGGCAGCTGGTGGATATGATGCCATAAACGTAGGGATTGACGAGGCACAGGCAATGGCGGAGGCTTCGCGCTGCATAGAATGTGGTTGCACAGCAAAGTTTGATTGTGATCTAAGGAACTACTCTACCGAATATGGAATAGGAGATGTTAAGTATACTGGTGACAGAAGAAAGTATGACGTTGATACCAGGCATCCTTTAGTCAGTATCGAAGCTGACAAATGTATTACATGTGCCAGTTGCGTTAGAATCTGTAGAGAAGCCAGAGAAATATCTGCTCTCTCTTTTGTTAATAGAGGATTTGTTACTAAAGTTGCTCCAAATTTCGAAGACCCACTGCAGAATACTGACTGTGATGCCTGTGGAATGTGTATTGATGTATGCCCTACCGGAGCTACATCCGAAAATACAGGCAAGGAATATGGCCCATGGGTAACCGATATGAAAATCAGCACCTGTCCATCGTGTCCGAGAGGATGCGCCATAAAGGTACATACAAAAGAGGGTTTGATAACTAAAATACAGAGTGTTGACAACGACCCTGTTAACGGCGCTATGATCTGTAGAGAAGGAAGGTTCACGAACCACCTTCAGAATAAGGCTATCGTACTTACTGATAGTGAACTGTCGGAACAGTTGAGTAGTGCTAAAGGAATTCTGGATACAGCCGGTAAAGTGGCAGTCATAGTTTCACCTAAATTAACTGTCGAGACACTCTTTACCGCAAAAGCCCTCTGTGACGAAAAGAATGGTACTCTCTACTATGTTGCTGGAGAAAAATCAGAGCCAAATAAATACCCATATGCCAAATTAAAGAACAGTGCAAATGTCTCGCTTTTGAGCAAGATGGGTGCAAAGGCTTGGGGTAATTCCGGTGCTGACTGTATACTACTGGTAGGAGCACATCTGGAAAATAAACCTAAAGACTCTACCAATGTAATTACCATAAGTAACTTCAAAAACGGAGTTGAACCTGATGCGCAATTACCATTGGCAGATCCTTTAAAGAGTGAAGGAGCTGTAATTACCGACACCGGTTCTCTTGCCTTCTTGAATACAGATCTACCTGTAGACAAAAATCTAACACCTCATGCCATTCTATCCAATCTGGGTGGTCTGAACGGCTTCGATGATATCGCTTCAATCAGAAAACAATTGGCAGCTTCTGTCACGGAACTTAATGGACTGTTAGACAGTGGCAATAACAGGCTTGTCAATACCGACCTTGCACCTGAGATAGTTAATGTTGCACCTGACTGTCGTGAAGTCGCTTTTGCAAAATATTGTGAAGGTCTGGGACTGTAACACCTCAAATTACTGAATTTAGAATACCTCATATCGTAACACGTAATTCCTATACCCTGATAAATGGAAGCCTGAAGGCGTTCCACTACAATCTACCTCGCAACATATAACTCGTTTTACTCTTTCCTTGTCAATCTTGCACTTTTTTCTGTTAAACTATTGGCTAGCCATGAATAGAGAAATCCTTAAACTTGCAATTCCAAACATAATCAGCAATCTATCTGTTCCGCTTCTGAGCCTTGTAGATGTGGCACTGATGGGCCACCTTGATTCAGCCGAGTATATCCTTACCATAGGTTTTGGAGTGATGATATTTAATTTTGTATATTGGGGTTTTGGATTTTTAAGGATGGGCACCACCGGTTTTACCGCGCAGGAATTCGGCAGAAAGGACAATAGAGAGTGTTTGCTGATACTGGGCAGAGCACTTTTAATTGCAGTGACAGGTGCCGTGCTGCTGATAGCTTTAAAACCCCTCCTTCTGAAATTAAGTCTGCACTTAATCGGAACGACCCCGGAAGTCGACGCATACGTAGAAGGATATTTCAATATTAGGATACTTGCAGCACCGGCCACAATATCCCTGTTTGTGTTCACCGGTTGGTTTTTCGGCATGCAGAACGCCAGAATTCCTATGATCATTACAATAGCTGTTAACCTGATCAACATAGGTCTCAGCTACTGGTTTGTAAGGGTCGCGGGAATGACGTCTGACGGTGTGGCACTAGGTACGTTGATTGCGCAATATTGCGGTTTAATACTGGCGATGGTGTTCTTTTACAAAAACTACAGGCACATGCTCCCATTCTGGAATAAATTGGATTTATTTCATATTGGCAAGATGAAGAAGTTTCTCATGGCAAATTCAGATATCTTTATAAGAACTCTTTGCCTTATGTTTGCTTTCTCATTCTTCAGGGTTCAGTCCGGTAAGGAGGGAGTAATATTATGTTCCGCAAATTTTATTCTCCTGGAATTTATTATGATAAGTGCATACGGAATTGACGGATTCTCGTTTGCGGCTGAATCTGTCGTCGGGAAATATTTTGGTGCTGGAGATGCATGGAATTTTAGAAAAGCTATAAAAGTATCTTTCCAGTGGGGTTTCGGAATAAGCATTACGCTGGTTTTACTTTTTTACTTCTTTGGCAGGGAGATACTTCAGATATTAACAGATAACCAGGAGGTAATTAATGCAGCAATGCCTTTTATGGGATGGTTGATTATTGCACCTATCATTCATGCCGTACCATTTATCTGGGATGGTATTTATATTGGCATTACCGCGTCAAAGGCGATGAGAAACACTATGCTTCTATCCACATTCCTTTTTTTCCTGCCGACGTATTACCTTCTCCACGGCACAATGGGAAATCACGCCCTATGGCTGGCTTTGACCATTCTTATGCTCGCCAGGGGTATATCTCAGACCGTTCTGGCAAAACATGTTGTTTTTAACAGATTGAAAAATTAAAAGTGGCTAAAATTCTCTGTTTTCTTTTCCTTCCTGTCCTCGGCGCTTTCTGTCCGGGGAGCGTTCTTTGCGGTGAATTATCTCAAATCAAGCCCATCTCTTTGACAGTGTCCCTCTCTGCCTGAAGCTCCTTCAATGTTGCTGAGAATTTCTCCTTACCAAACTCTCCGTGCTCAATACCCTCAACAACTTTAACTTCACCATTTTTTACATGGCATGGGAAAGAGAAGATCAGGTCGTTATCCACCCCGTATTCACCCTTCGATAAGAGGCACATAGAGAATGTCTCTCCTTCCGACGTGTCACGAGTCAGCCTGTTAACACCTGATACACATGCATTAGCTGCTGATGCTGCTGATGACAATCCCCTGGCCTTTATAATAGCAGCCCCACGCTGCTGTACCGTCTTAATAAAATCTTCCCTCAGCCAAGCCTCATCAGCAATGACTTCATTGGCAGGTTCTCCGCCGATCTTTGCATTATAAAAATCAGGATATTGAGTAGCAGAATGATTTCCCCATATAGTAAGGTTCTTCACTTCAGTCGTATCTACACACGCCTTTTGTGCCAGCTGAGTAATCGCTCTCTTTTCATCAAGAGCCGTCATGGCAAAAAACCTCTCATTTGGAATATCTTTGGCGGCATTCATAGCAATAAGACAGTTAGTATTGCAGGGATTACCGACAACAAAAACGCGAACATCCTTCGCGGCATTGTCATTGATAGACTTTCCCTGGCCGGTAAAGATCCCGCCATTAATCTTCAGCAGATCAGATCTTTCCATTCCTGCTTTTCTCGGCACAGAACCAACCAAAATGGCCCAGTTAACATCATTAAAAGCTACATTCATATCACTGGTACATGTAATTTTTTTGAGTAAAGGAAAAGCGCAATCATCAAGTTCCATCGCAACGCCCTGAAGTGCCGGCAGTGCAGGCTCAAGCTCTAAAAGTTGAAGTTCAACCTCACATTCCGGCCCGAACATCTGACCTGATGCAATCCTGAACAGCAATGCATAACCAATCTGTCCTGCCGCTCCGGTTACGGCGACCTTTACTCTATCCTGTGTCATTATATATCTCCTTGAAAGAAATGATTTGAGCTGTTGTATGTAAAAAGCAGAATCAATTCTACTCTTTGAATCAAATTTATAAAGATAAATCTCCTAATTGACATTGTTCATTCAGCGCGAATTTAGTATTATGGAAACATGAATAGCAGACAAAAGAGTACATCCAATAGAGACACATATTTCAGGTTACTATGTTATTTGATCCCCTATTGGCGCAGAACATTGATAATCCTGGTTCTTTCGGCAATCAGCGCATGCATTGCGGTCCTTCCAATACAAATCCTTGGAATTGTTGTAGATGAGATCAGAATAGCTGATCGATTAATAGACCCCACCGAGACTAACCAGCAAACCGATGATTATAACCGTGACAGTCTGACAGACGAGAATATAAGTCCTATCCCCCTGTCAAAACCGCTCTTGACAGCGTCTGACTATGTGCATGGACGCTGGTTTGAGGAAAACAACTCCACCGTCTTTATGCTTATATTTCTCGGTGCTAGTTTTCTGGTTATGCACACCTTCGGCAGCGGAATTACCATGGCCCATGGCTATATTACGACGGAGTTGGGTCAAAGGCTTGTCTATGATTTGCGGAATCAGCTCTACGGCCACATTCAGAGATTTCCCTTAAACTATTTCGAAAATAATAAAACCGGCGATATTATGAGCCGTCTTATGAACGATGTCAATTCGCTGGAACAGGCGATTGCCGGCCCGGTAATCACCTTTATAACAGACATGTTTAAGTTCGCATGGATAATCTATTTCTGTATGAAACTAGATTGGCAGCTTACGTCTATTGTACTGTTTGTCTGTCCTTTTATCTCTCTCTGTACCTATAATTTCGGGAAAAGGATACGCAAGATATTCCGTTCGCTCAGGCAAAAGACAGGTGATCTTAACGCATTGATTCAGGACAATATTTCTGGTATCCGTGTCATTGCCAGCTTTGCAAAAGAGCCTGAGGAGTTAGAACGCTTCAAACAAAAAAATTATGAAAATTACTTTCTACATGTCCAGATATTAAGACTGGTTCATACATTGCGGCCTGCAGTAGACCTGATTACCGAAGTGGGAGCTGTAGTAGTGATCTGCTTTGGTGGTTATAAGGTTCTTCAGGGTCAGCTCTCCGCCGGTACTTTTGTCATATTCTTTCCATACCTGCAGAGAATGTACGGCCCAATCACAGGTGTAACCAGATTTTACAATCAGATACAACGAGCTCTTGCATCTACAGAACGTGTTTTTGAAGTTCTGGATACACCCGCTGAATTAAAGGACGCACCCAATGCTGTCGATTTACCAAAAGTACGAGGTACAGTGGAATTCAAGAATGTACACTTTATGTACAACAAGGATCCGGAAGTCTTAAGTGATATCAATATAAAAGCACTGCCGGGACAGATGATAGCCTTTGTGGGTCCCAGCGGAGGCGGCAAGACAACACTCACGAACCTGATACCCCGGTTTTACGATCCTAGCAAAGGAGATATTATTATCGATGGTCACAACATAAAGGATGTCAAACTCCATTCACTCAGAAAACAGACAGCCATGGTACTACAGGAAACATTTCTTTTTAACGATACGGTCAAGGTTAACATAGCTTACGCCCGATCTGACGCGTCAGACGAAGAGATAGAGGCGGCAGCAAAGGCAGCGAATGCACACGAATTTATTATTGAACTGTCAAAAGGGTATGACTCCCTTATCGGCGAACGGGGAGTAAAACTTTCAGGTGGCCAGAAACAGCGGATCGCTATTGCACGTGCTATCCTTGCAAATCCTAGAATACTGATCCTGGACGAAGCTACCTCTTCCGTGGACACCGAGACCGAACAACTCATTCAAAATGCCATCTATCGGCTGGTTAAAGACCGTACTACGTTCGTAATAGCCCACAGGCTATCAACAATCCTGCACGCAGACCTAATCGTTGTTTTAGATAATGGAAAGATCGTAGAGACCGGACATCACCAGGAACTCCTGGCTAATGACGGATTGTATAAAAAGCTCTTTGAGATGCAGTTTAATGCGAATGAGATGCGAAGCCCAAACCCAGATGCAATTGAACCAGATAAACCTGAACCTGTGGCGACAGAGGAGCAATTTATAGATCTGGACGAACCCACACAAGAAAAGAAATGGCCGTAAAGAAACTAATGGACACAGATAAAAAAATTAATTCCTAAATGCCTTAATCCTTAAATTCCTAAATTATATATGAACAATATGAAGAACAAAATAACATGGAGTATTTCAGTTCTCCTGCTAGTAATCAGCTCATTAGGCTGTGGGCAGGGTAAACAGACGCCCGTGAATGTATCTAATGACACTATCGTAGAAACTATCGACAGGGTTGCGGCAGCAGAGTTCAAAAAGTTAGTTG
>JABGRF010000153.1:0-8735 GCA_018648405.1 Candidatus Scalindua sp. | reverse complement strand
ACTATCGTAGAAACTATCGACAGGGTTGCGGCAGCAGAGTTCAAAAAGTTAGTTGAAAAGCACAAAGAAGATATTATTAAAATTCTGGAACAAAACCGTGTTCTGCCGGCCAACCTGTCAAACCCATACAAACATATAAACTGGCACCTGTATAAATCTGCAGATCTGTATATTGAAAATGGAATGGGCACTGCGAAAATAATACTTTCCGGGTGGGAAAGATCAAAGGAAAACAGTTACCAGAATCCATTTGTTCTCTGGTTTGAACGGAAAAGCAGAAAATGGTATCTGATTGTTAAAGACGGGCATTTAACAACAGCAGTTTCAAGCAGTGATGAAGCTTATAGCTTGTCACCGGAAATCCATAAAGCATTTATAAAGTTATTCCCACATATTGAATATGAGGATTGGCGTAAGTGGAAAGATCCTGTCCGCAAAAAACTCGCACTGATAAGGTTAAAATCAGCCTTACCACAAAACAGGTGACATTATTCACCGCAAAGACGCCAAGAGCGCAAAGGGAAAAGCTATTAGTCTTTGTTTAATTTTTTTAAATTTTGTTATCTTATAGCTCTCTGTGCCTCTGCGTTAAAATATCATTGGTGAGGGATTCTGAGATTTGTTGGAGTTGTAGCTTTGGGTAGAAAGAAACTATGGAGATTAGAAGAACTTGAGGGATTTGACAATCTCATACAATTTACTGATCAACCGGAACAGGATGATTTTAGACTGCGCGGAATCTGGGCGAAGGATCATTTCAAGAATAGCAATCCAATAACTCTGGAGCTGGCATGCGGAAAAGGTGATTATACTATTGCACTTGCAGAGAAACACCCTGATAGAAATTTTATCGGTATTGATATGAAGGGACCACGCCTGTGGTCAGGATGTGTTGCCGCTCATGAGCGTGGCCTTACTAACGTGGCTTTCCTCCGCATAGAGATATTGAATCTTGCTCACTATTTTGCAGAAGGAGAGATCGACGAAATATGGATAACCTTTCCTGATCCATTCCTGAAGAACGGCAGTTCTAACAAAAGGCTCACTGCCACCCGTTATCTGGAGGCATATAAACAGGTGACAAAGGCGGGAGCAGCAATCCACCTTAAAACAGACTCATCCCCCCTGTTCGAATTTAGTCTCAGATCATTAAGAGACAACAGATGTGCAGTTGAAGAAAAGGTAGATGATGTTCACGATGATGAGGAGCGACATGAAGATCTCTACATCAAAACAAATTATGAGAAAAAACATCTTGCTGATAACAGAATAATTAAATACCTGAGATTTTCACTTGCAGAATAATCCAGACAGGATTACAGGATAAAAGCAGATGGAAGTAAAAATACAAAAGAAATAATCACACAGAGGCACAGAGACCACTAAGAAAAAATATTTAGAAAAATGAAGCAAAAGGTCTTTTCCCGTTTGTTGTTAGCTATTAATCCTTACTATCCTGTTATCCTGTCTAATTCTTTACCTTTGCGCTCTTGGCGTCTTAGCGGTGAGAAATAATGACCATCTAAGGAAAAGTCAATCCTCTCTCTTTTGCCATGGACTTCACCCATAAGTCAAATAATCGATTCATGTGTGATGTGGGCGCTCCGGAACTCAGTGTATCGAGCTCCTCCAGTAATGAAGTTACTGACTGAAATGTACATAAATTACCGATCTTAGACTGTTTTCTCAGATAATACTTTGAAGGCGGGACAGTTCTTAATCCGATTTTATTTACGTTCATAGACCCCAGCTTATAGAGCCATCTCCTCGCACTGCTCCAATTTGTATCCAGAACAATAATATTCAGTGGCTTTCCCTTCTCTTTAACAATTCCCTGCCCGTCACTGGAAGGCGTTACCGGAAAAAATATAACCGGGGTGTATTCACTCCTGGCTATTTCCTCTTCAATTTTCTTCTCCCAACCCTTCTCTCCTATATAAATAAGAGAGTTATTTTCCAGCATTAATCGAAGCAACCTTCCAGTGTTAGAGTGAATATGCTCTTCTCGTTTATTTGTCAACAGGGTTAATCTATGTTCCGTCCAGAGAGGTACAATCTCATTACAAATACACTCTTGCACTATCAACCTACACTGCAAGCATCTTTCCTGTCTTGATTTACTCATGATCTTAATCTAAATAAAAACTATTATCATGCCAGGTCGCAAGGAGTGCAAAGAAAAAATGTATGAATAAAAAAGTATCTATTTTGCATTTAAATAAGCCTTGATTTTCACTTGTTATTATTCTATTGTCCTAGATTGTTTAAGAAACAAAACCATCTCATCTACTGTTAATGTAGAGATTAATATATGGCTGCAAGAAAGGGACGAGGCAAGAAACGTACGGCATTCAGATCATTTGTAAAATTTATTATTTTACCATTGATAGCTGTAGATACATATGCTTACTGGAAGGTTCATCATTCTTCACAATCCCTGATTGCCGGACTTCTATCGTTATCAGAGCCACTGTCACAAGTTGCGATCATCCTGACAATTAATATCACTGTTATCATCATCTTACTTATTTATATTGCACGCACACAAAAGTAACTTTTAGATAGAGCTACTGGTTGCATGATAAAAGAGCTGTAGATGCCTGCATAAGATAAGGATATGTAAAATGAAAATAAGTATAAAATTAAATCTGACTTTTCTAGGAATTGCCTTACTAATTGGTATTGTTGGATGTTTCAGTATATTTCTTTCAAGGCAAATTTCAGGATTGAGAACTGTAGAGCTTCCGATGGAACAAAATTTAGGAGAGGTTGAGGAAAGTGTTTGGGAAATGATCCATGCTGCTGATTCGTTCAGACTTACTGGTTATCAGTTATATGAAAATATTTATTATGAGCAGATAGGCGAGGTGGAAGAATTCTTCACAAAATATCAGGCTTTGACTGATACTGATGAAGAAAAGAAGTATATAGAAGAATTTAACATCTTATGGGAAGAAGCAAAAACCGCTGGAAGTATGATGATAGAACTAACCAGAAAACAAAAAGCAGCCGAAAGCTATTTTTTTATTAATGTCGATGAGGCAGACGATGTTCTCGATTTTGCAATCCAGTCAAAATGGTCTCCGGAGGATTCAACACTTTTAGCAAAAGAACAAGCAGTAAGAGAAGTGGAAGTAAGTATCTGGGAAGCAATTCACGCTGCACAACAATATTTAGGCTTATCCGGATGTATCATACGAGGGAGTCAAAAGTATATAGGCTTGGAAGCTGAAACAGCAAAATCAGCAGCAAAAGCTTCTCTGGTAAAGGGTGATTTTAATACCTTAATGGAAAAACAGTTTGAAGATGTTGATGAATTCTGGACAAAATATAAAAACCTTCCTCTTGAAGACTTTGAAAATATTGCAATACAAGAGTTTGAAGGCTTTTGGGGAAAAGCAATTATTGCAGGAAGAGAGGTAGTATCTTTGCACGACCAGGCAGAGGAACAATTTAATACTCTCTACGACAAAGTGAATAAATCAGATGACGTATTAGATTTTAAGATGCAAGTGTTCATTCAGAAAAGAATCGCAAAGGAGGATAAGAATGCAGCGCATGTTAGAGCTATAACAGTAGCAATATCCATTTTCGCTTTCGTCAGTTCTCTTGCTACGGGTTTATTCATTGCATACTACTTCTCCAGATCTATCTCAAAACTAAGTAAGGCAACAGATGAAATAAGCAGTGGCAAATTAGACACCCAAATAGAAATTACGTCTAAGGATGAGATTGGAGAATTGGCCAATAAATTCAATAAGATGACTACAGGCTTAAGAGAAGTTACTGCCTCGCGCGATGAGTTAAATAAAGAAGTTGCAAAACGTAAAATAATAGAGCATGCACTGATCGAAGCAGAGGGAAAAAAGCGTGACTTGCTTGACTATTCTCCAGTTTGCACTAAGGTTGTGGATCTTGATTTTAATCTGCAATATATGAGTACTGCGGGTATAAAAGCTCTTAAAATTGACGATATTACAAAGCTTTATGGGACACCATATCCTTTTGAATTCTTTCCTGAATCGTACAAAAAAAGGATGACTGAAAATTTGCAAAAAGTAATTAGAACAGGTGAAGTCATCACAGAGGAAGCTCCTGTGACTGATATAGAAGGAAACGAATTATGGTTTCAGGCTAGCCTTGTGCCAGTTAGAAACGATGAAGGTCAAATTGATTTTATCATAATCGTATCCGTTGACATAAACGAACGCAAGAAGATGGAAGAGACCCTCCTTCATTCAGAAAAACTGAAGGCAGTGGGCATAATAACGTCTGGTATTGCTCATGATTTCAACAATCTCCTTGCCGTAGTTTCCGGTACCGCTCAAGTGCTTGAAATTAACAATAAAGATAATAATAAGTTAGTGGACGGGCTTCGTATCATTAATAAGGCCACCAAAGATGGAGCAGAAATAGTACGCAGGATGAGAATGGCTACCAAACAGGATAATGATACTTCAGCGTTATGGCATATAGACATAAAAAATGAGTTGATACAGGCAATTGCGTTTTCGAAACCCAGATGGATGAACATGGCTAATGCAGAAGGATTAGACTACGACATTGACGTTGACGGTATTATGGAAGTACCAAAAATAATGGGAAATGATGCAGAATTGAGAGAGGTATTCATAAATATAATTAATAATGCAATGGACGCAATGGAGAGAGGCGGTCGCCTCATATTTCGCACATGGCAGGAAGAAGGAAATGTATTTATAAACATATCCGACACAGGAGAGGGTATGTCAGAAGAAGTGAGGAGGCTGGTATTTGAGCCGTATTACACTACAAAACGTTCAAAAGGAAGTGGACTGGGCATGAGCATCTCTAACGGCATAATGAAAAGGCATAGTGGAAGTATAGAGGTGGTGAGTAAGAAGGGAGAAGGTACTACATTTACTCTTCGACTTCCCATTGCCGTGTTACCTGTTCAAAAAGCTAAGCCGTCTGTATCGTCATATCAGGAAATTAAGGTTAAAGATCTCAGCGTCTTAGTAGTGGATGACAATGAAGATATACATTCATCTCTGAAAATGTTCTTTGTTAACAGTGGTCATAAGGCTAAGGCTGTTAACTGTGGAAGCAGGGCTATAGAAGCACTGAAAGCAGAAGCCTTTGACCTTGTATTGTGTGACATCGTTATGCCTGACATATCCGGTTATAAAGTGGCAGCAGCGTTGAACAAGCTTGAGAAAAAACCGAAGATTGGTATGATGACCGGTTGGAGTGAAAAGCTTAAGGATGAAGAAAAAAATAAGTTAAATATAGACTTTACCATCAAGAAACCATTTGAATTCTCTGTGCTGGCAGAGCATATAAATGATGCATTTGGTGCGAATGATAGATAAAAACAACAATAATTACACTCCCCGGACAAAAGGCGCCGAGGACAAGGAGACGCAAAGGCCACTAAGAAAATAGAATTTAAAAAATAAAGCCCCCGATACCTTTTTATGGATATCGGGGGCTTTTACGTTATCATTATAATAATATTTTACATCTATTCTATATTAATTGATCTATACAACTCTCTTTCGATAAATTATACGGCAAAAAATATACTAGTATGCTTTATAATATTTTTATACTTTGACAACATTTGCTGCTTTAAGGCCCTTTTCGCCCTGTTCAATTTCAAACTCTACCTGGTCTCCCTCTGAAAGGCTCTTGAAACCATCAGCCTGGATTGCAGTATGATGAACAAAAACATCCTCTCCGTTTTCCGGTGTAATAAATCCGAAACCCTTTGAATCGTTAAACCACTTAACTGTTCCTTTTTCCATAATAAAATCACCCCCTTAAAATAATAAATAATCTATAAAAATAAAAAAAGCCACAAGATTGGAAACCTTGTAGCCTTCATATACACGTATATAAATCTAACATCAGTACAACCAACTAAGCTGAATGCTATCACACATTAACCATTAAGGCAAGTGAAAATCATAAATTAATTGTTAAAAATGAGCAGCCCTTCTTACCGTCAATATACATGATCAGGAGCGCCAACTTCAAACGTTTGCAAGTGATTTTCTATTCTTAATTATATATCGCCACCTCTTTGTAGCCATTTTGGCCGCATGATGTGATATACTGTAGTTCTTCTTTAGTATTTGTACAATTTCAGCACGTGGTAGAATATTAATTAATGAATTTACCAAGGTATATTCAAACATATCTATTTTACAATTGCATAATATTTTGCAAGGTATTAGCCATTTGCAATTATCATCAGAACACCTTTTCTTACCGGAAATTAACTTTTTTCCGTAGCAATGATTACGATTATCATTCTTCATTATCAAAATTTTAATTATATTTAATAGCTATGCTTATTGTAACGCAACACACATGCCAGTAAATATAACTAACTATGATTGATAAGGATAGTGTATAACGGCATTTTGGAGTATTCTCTAACTGTATAAATTGCAGACACTAATTTCTCTGGAATAAGAAGAATTAGAGGCTGGAGACAAGAAGCGAGAAGCCAGATAGAAAAACAGAATTACTATGGAAATGCAGCATTTAGTGTAGAGCTTGGGCGTGTGGAGCTTGCTACTTTTACAGGATTAGGATGGTAGTAACCGCCCAGATCCACTTCATGCCCTTGTGCATCATTTAACTCTTTTATGATCTGTTCCTCTCCAGATGACAACGCTTCTGCAAGTGGAATAAAATACCCCTGAAGTTCAGAATTTTCTTCCTGTTCTGCCAGTGCCTGTGCCCAGTATAGCGTGAGATAGAACTGGCTTCCCCTGTTATCCAATTCACCCACTCTGCTGGATGGTGATTGGTTTTTGTCAAGAAGCGTTGCCGTTGCCTGGTCCAATGCTTTGGCCACTAACTCCGCTTTCACATTTCCATGTGTAACGCTGAAATGTTCCAGTGACGCGGCAATAGCTGCAAACTCGCCAAGGGAGTCCCACCGTAAATGTCCCTCTTCTATAAACTGTTGTACATGTTTGGGCGCGGATCCCCCCGCACCTGTTTCAAACAATCCACCACCATTCAACAGCCCAACAATTGAGAGCATCTTGGCGCTGGTGTTAAGCTCAAGAATAGGAAACAGGTCTGTCAGATAATCACGCAATACATTTCCTGTAGCTGATATAGTATCCATGCCCTCTTTCACACGTCGCAACGTGTAGCGTATGGCTTCAACCGGGGACATAATTTGAATATTCAGATCATCGTCTGGATCAAGATCGCCCAGATAACTATTCACCTTCTCAATAATCTGTGCATCATGCGCCCTGTTTTTATCTAACCAGAAAACAGCTGGAGATCCGGTTGCTTTAACTCTCTCAACCGCCAGTTCAACCCAGTTTTTGATTGGTGCATCTTTGGCCTGGCACATGCGCCAGATATCACCCTCTTCTACACTATGTTCATGCAGTGCTTCCCCTGCCGCATCAACAACCCGGATAGTCCCGTTTCCGGACACTCTAAAGGTTTGATCGTGGGAGCCGTACTCCTCGGCTTTTCCTGCCATAAGACCGACATTGGCAACACTACCCATAGTCGCAGGGTCAAACGCACCGTTTGTAATGCAGAATTGTACTGTTTCATCGTAGATACCGGCATAGCTTGTATCGGGAATTACAGCTTTAACATCGTGTGCTTCTCCATCCGGCCCCCATGCTTTTCCACCATCACGAATGATAGGAGGCAGAGATGCATCAATAATCACGTTACTCGGAACATGTAAATTCGTTATACCCTTATCCGAATTTACCATGTAAAGATCAGCCTGTGCATCAAGGCATGACCGGATATCAGTTTCAATCTCTTTTCTCTGTTCTTCAGGCAAGCTCTCAATTCTGGAACAGACATCACCCAGACCATTGTCAGGGTTAACACCCAACTCTTTAAATACGGCTGCATGTTTATCAAATACATCCGCAAAGAACACTTCAACCGCCTGGCCAAAGACAATAGGATCAGAAACCTTCATCATAGTGGCTTTCAGGTGTAGAGAGAACAAAACGCCCTTCTCCTTCGCATCTGCAATCTGTTCAGCAAGGAACGCGCGCAATGCTGTACGGCTCATATAAGTCGCATCAACAACTTCACCGTCCTGCAGGGATATTTTGTCTTTCAGAACGGTAATCTGGCCATCTTCACCAATGAGTTCAATCCTGGCATTTCCCACGGACTTACCTGAAATAGTGACTGACTTCTCGTTGGAGAAGAAATCTCCGTCGTCCATATGGGTTACGTGTGTTTTTGAATCCGGACTCCACTCACCCATTTTGTGTGGATGTTTTCTGGCATACTCTTTTACTGCCGCCGGAGGCCTGCGATCTGAATTACCGTCTCTCAGAACAGGGTTTACCGCACTTCCCAGAACCTTCTTATATCTTGTCTGAATATCTTTTTGTGCATCTTCCTGGGGAGCTTCTGGATAATCCGGTATGTTATATCCATGTTCCTGCAATTCTGCGATTGCTGCTTTCAGCTGTGGTATAGACGCACTGATATTGGGCAGTTTAATAACATTAGCAGACGGCACTTTTACAAGCTTGCCTAACTCTGCCAGTGCATCAGGTTGTCTCTGATCTGCAGACAGATTATCCGGAAAATTAGCAATAATGCGGCCAGCCAGGGAGATATCCATGGTGCCTATTGTAATTCCAGCAGCTATTGCAAAATGTTTTACGATTGGAAGAAATGAGGCGGTAGCCAACGCAGGCGCTTCATCAGTAATAGTATAAATAATATCCGGTTGC